>CAMTON010000104.1 GCA_947074105.1 uncultured Bacteroidales bacterium | reverse complement strand
CATTTTTCTGTTCCATATGATAAATATTAAAATAAAACGACAAAGAGGGAAAATCTATCCGGATTTTCCCTCTTTGTCGTTTTATTTTGCAGTTATTTTTTATCGATAATTTCCTGAGCTTTTGCTCTGTCTATATAAAAAAGATATGTGTCCGGATTAGGAAGATGTCCTACCAGTTTAAATACTTCCGGATAAGCCTGAATCGCAGGTAAAAGGTATAGAGACGACGAACTGTAGCCTAACTGATCCAGGATCACATAATCGGCTTTTGACTTAAGAAGCCCGGCAAGAAAAGCTTTCGTGTCCTTAGTATAAGGATAACCGCATACCGGAGTCCTCGAATACATATAAAGAAGTGAGGGCTTTCTTGATGCTACTTTTGTTGTCGGAGGCAGCTGCTTACGTATCTGATTCCCTATCTCAAAGAAATTCACATAATTTGGAGGAAACGGCTGTCTGTTCACAGCTTTAAGTGTATGTATAGGTTTTATCGCCGGTATGATGAGTAATATCAGACAATAAGGAGCAAACTTCGTTGTTATCTTTGCTTTTTCGCACAAAAAGATAATTATAGAATATATCCCTAAACCAAGCCCCATAGTGAATATCGGCAGAACAGTCGTTATATATCTGTTTCCGCTTGGTGTACTGAAAATTGAAATTATACCGAATGTAAATATAGAATAAAAGATAAATATCCATTTGTAATCTTTCAGTTTACAATATCCGATTATGATTATGGCTATAAGTCCGATTCCTATTGCCCACATCTCAACGGTGGCAGGTGCATTATAATCAACATCTTTAAAAGGGAATATTGAGTTCGGAGTAGCTTTGGATATAAGCATTCCGAGCGTTTCAAAAAATCGTTTTATCACTTCTCCGAAAGTCAGGGAACCCTCTTCAGGACGCCATGGATTTGCTATCGCTATCGTATCAAGATATCTGCTTTGTCCAAGTCCCTGAATCTTATTTCTAAGCATATATGGCACGCATCCTATGCCAAAACCGATAATATAACCCAAAGTTTTACGCCAGTCCCTTTTTATAATGAAGAATAGTATAACTGCAGCGATAAGAGTAATACCCTGTGTCCTTATATGATAATTGAGAACTATAGCTACCAGTGACCAGTAAAACCAGACACTTTTCAGGAAAAACTTTTTGGACTCCTGCATCTTATATATGTAGAATATAGCCGATACAGAAGTGAAAAGAAACGACATTTCACTCATCATCATCGTAGAAAAGTGAAGCAGCCTTTCATTCATTATAATAAGAACTCCTATAATGAAGGCGAGCACCTTGCTTATGCTAAGTTTTACCATAAGGAAATACAGAAATATCACTGAAAGAATATAAAAGATTCCGTTCAGAAGTTTCTGTGCAAGAATACTGTCTGTGAAGACTCTTACAGTTGCCATTATCAGAGGGTATCCTATCGGGAAAGTGTTTATAGGAGGATAGCCATCCGGAGATACTACCGAAATATTTGAATAACCGTGACCCTGAGCTATCGAGGTAGCACCCATATAATAATCGCAGTTATCACCGTTAAGGTCAATTTTAGGATTGAAAATATAAGAGTAAACAAGTATAAACAGTACTGTAAGAATAGAGACAAAGATCAGATTATCTTTTCTTGCAAATTTCATTTTAGATAAATTATTAACGTGATGAAGCAAATTTAAGATTTAAATCGTTTATAAAACAAATAAAATAAGCCATTTAAAATCTCCTTTTCAGGATATTATTTTTTTCTGTTACCAAATGACAAAAAAATAGTCAGTCCTTAAAGAAGAACTGACTATCAATTATATTATTATACGATATTCTGCGTTTAATAATGATGTCTCTTTTTTATTCCCACTCGATTGTAGCAGGAGGTTTAGAAGAGATGTCATAAACAACTCGGTTGATACCTCTTACCTTATTGATGATCTCATTAGAAACCTTTGCAAGGAATTCATAAGGAAGATGGCACCAGTCTGCCGTCATACCGTCTGTCGAAATTACCGCACGAAGTGCAACCGCATTTTCATAAGTACGCTCATCACCCATAACACCTACTGACTGAACAGGAAGAAGTATAACGCCTGCCTGCCACACTTTGTCATATAGATTATTGTCGATAAGACCCTGGATGAAGATATGATCTGCTTCCTGAAGAATACGTACTTTCTCTGCCGTTACATCGCCTAGGATTCTTACTCCAAGACCCGGGCCCGGGAAAGGATGACGTCCGATCAGGTTACCGGCAATCTGGAGCTCACGTCCTACACGGCGTACTTCATCTTTGAAAAGAAGACGAAGAGGCTCAACAACCTTAAGATTCATCTTAGCCGGAAGACCGCCTACGTTATGGTGAGATTTGATCACCATACCAGTGATATTAAGAGACTCAATGATGTCGGGATAGATAGTACCTTGAGCAAGCCATTTGATGTCTTTTAGCTTTTTAGCTTCCTGATCGAAAATATCGATGAATCCTTTTCCGATAACTTTACGTTTCGCTTCAGGATCAGTTACTCCGGCAAGTTCTTTATAGAAATATTCTTTAGCATCTATACCAAGAACATTAAGACCCATGTGCTCGTAATTTTTCAGTACTGTCTCGAATTCAAATTTTCTCAACAGACCGTTATCAACGAATATACATGTAAGGTTTTTACCGATAGCTTTGTTAAGAAGTACCGCTGCAACAGTAGAGTCGACACCTCCTGAAAGAGCAAGAATCACCTTGTCATCTCCAAGCTGCTTGCGCAGAGATTCTACGGTGCTTGAAATATATGATGCGGCAGTCCAGTCCTGGGCACATCCGCAAATGTCTTTTACAAAGTTGTTCAGAAGAACCGTTCCGTCTTCACTATGGTACACTTCAGGGTGGAACTGAACGCCCCATGTCTGCTCGCCTACAATTTTGAAAGCTGCAAATTTTACCTCTGTTGTGCTTGCCACAAGTTTGAAGTCATCAGGAACCTGAGTGATAGAGTCACCGTGTGACATCCATACAATAGAGTTGATTCTTACATCTTTGAAAAGCTGGTCGTTTTCTTCGTGCCAGTCAAGATGAGCGCGTCCGTATTCACGGCTTGCGCAGGCTTCAACTTTACCGCCTGAAGAATGTGCAAGATACTGAGCTCCGTAACAAACTCCTAACACCGGAAATTTCTTGCGGATATTAGTAAGATCGATTTGTAAAGCGTTTGGATCATTGACTGAGAAAGGGCTACCGGAAAGGATAACTCCTTTTATACCTGTTGTATCTTCAGGAAATTTGTTGTAGGGAACAATTTCACAGTAAGTACTTAATTCACGTACTCTTCTTGCGATAAGCTGAGTGTACTGTGAACCGAAATCAAGAATGATAATTTTTTCCTGCATAAATGTGCTTATAATACGATTTATTTAGCTGTGCAAATGTACGATTATCAGTTTAATACTACAAGCAAAAAAATCTTTAACCTGGCATAGAATTAACATATTTGCGTTATCCGGTTTATTAAAAATATTTACCAATAAATAAGAGTCGGATTTCGAACTAAAAAAAATTACAAAAGTTATAGTTAAAAGCATAAATAATTATGCCCTATAACATCAATCAATCTTTAAAAATAATATGTTAAATTTTACCATATTACTATGAAAGCAATACAGATGCGAGCCTATGGTCACTCTGATGTACTTTCTTTTGAATCTATCGGTATCCCTTCAATCGGTCCGGATGAATTACTTATCAAAGTTCATGCCATAGGGATAAACCCTTTTGATTTAAAATTACTTTCAGGGAAATTCATAGACGATTTCGATATAAATATGCCGGTCACATTCGGTTCTGATTTTGCAGGGGAGATTGTGGAAACAGGATATAAGATAACTAATTTTCACAGAGGGGATAAAGTTTACGGTACCGGATCAGTCTTAAAAGGCGGTTCAGGTGCACTTTCCCAATATATGAAAGTCCGGGAAAATAATATATCCCGTATGCCCGACAATATTGATTATGCCCTTGCTGCATCTATTGTCACTCCGGGATGCACTGCCCAGGAAGCAATAAACGTAAACATTAATGTCAAACCTCAGAAGAAGATTCTTATTCACGGAGCTGCCGGAAGTGTCGGTTATCTTGCGGCACAGCTTTCTCTCAGCATAGGAGCTGAAGTGGCAGTGACGGTAGGTGAGCGAGATATAAGTATAATGAAGGATCTTGGCATCGATCTTATAATAAACTATAAGCTGCAGAGATTTGAGGATATTGTCCGCAACTATGATGCCGTTCTTGATACGGTGGGTGGCGATGTCCTTGCAAGAAGTTATCAGGTGATCAGGCCGGGAGGAAAAATAGTCTCGCTTGTTGAAGAGCCGGATATTGCGGAGCTGACGAAATTCCGGATTACGGGGCTTTATCAGAAAACAACAATAAATACTCTGCGTCTGAATACTCTCTCTTTTCTTATAGAAGAAAAGATATTAACGCCAAGAATGCCAGATATAGAGATTTTCAATAATGCGATTGTCGCTATAGAAAGCAAGATTGCAGAGGGCACAAAAGGGAAACTTGTAGTAATAGTTCCTAACAATTGAAGAAATATAATATTTTCATAATAGTTTAGTTAGATTAAAATTGAGTTATTAACACATCTTTCTTAGATCGGAAAAGAGGATATATCAGGTATGATTTGATATATCCTCTTTTAGTTTAACCCAATAATACCCGGTTATATTGATATCTTCTTTTCAGAATATTATTTCCGACACGACAGGTGCATGATCCGAAATATAAGGACGTTCTTCAGCATTGAATATAACTGAATAGTTTATTACTGATGCTCCATCATTGACGAATATGTAATCAATAGTCGATCGTCTTGATTCCTCAATTTTACCGAAATTATGAAATGTCCATGTCGGGCCTTCCTTATATTCTTTTGAGGTATTGACAAGTTTCAGTGTCCTTTCCTCTTTAAGCAGTTCTGCGATGGCCGGATTATCAGGAGAAATGTTGAAATCACCCGTTATAATGATATTTTTATTTCCCCGGCTTAACTCTTTTATCTTATTTTTAATTAGTCCGGCACTTTCATGCTGTGCGGTTTTCCCTATATGGTCAAAATGGGTATTTAAGAAGAATATTTCTTCATTTGTTCTTTTATCTTTAAGAAGAACCCATGTTGCTATTCTTTCACATGCAGCATCCCAGCCTTTGACACCCGTTGCTTCCGGGTTCTCAGAAAGCCAGAAATTACCTGAATCAAGTAACGTGAATCTGTCTTTCTTATAAAATACGGACGCATATTCACCTTTAGTCATACCGTCAATGCGGCCTATACCGAAATCACTGTAACCTTTAAGTTCTTTTCGCAGATATTGCAGCTGATTGTCAAGAAGCTCCTGAGTGCCGAGAAGATCGATATCATTATCCACAATTGTTTTGACTACAGCGTTTCTTCGTTTTTTCCAACTGTTGTCTCCGTCATGAGAATTATCATATCTTATATTGAAACTCATGGCTTTTATGTTTGAAGCGGGAAAAGAAGTCTCATTTATAATTTCTCCGTTGTTCAGAATCAGTTTCGTATAAAACTTATGACAGTTCTCTTTAATAGTTATTATCCTGGCTCCGTTTTTAAGATCCGTATAAGTGTTCTTACTTCCGCTAAATCTGCCATAAGCCAGAGCTATCCCGTCTTTTGATGTCAGATAATCATTATTGTGATCATGACCGCAGAAAACTCCCATGACATCTCCGTTTATTTTCATTGATGCAAAAAGTCCTGTATTTATGGCCGGAGAACATTCGTTTTCCAGTCTTACTCCGATTGATTCTTTATTATTGTTATAAGCCTCACCATACTCAGGCAGCGGTATATGAAGAAATGCTAAGGACGGAAGTGGGCGCCCTGAATTCTGTGTTGTCAGATTTCTGCTCGAATTATTATAATTTGCGACTTGCTCAGGTTTAATCCAGCCATAACCTTTAATATCGTTAAGTGTACTGTAAGCATTGCTGTAAAAAAGATACAGAAGAGCCTTTGTTTCCTCGCTATCTGAAGAAACAACCTTGATAATATCATCATAATTGTTTTCTTCAGTACCACGGTTAAGACATAAAGGATATGAACTTAACAGACCGTATATTTCTTCTACGCTCATATTTGATTCATCATCGTGATTCCCGAGAGTGACGGCAAAAGGAATATTGCGACTGACTACAGGCTTAAGAACATCTTTCCATCCCTGGCGTATATTGTCTCCGGTGACAATATCACCTGTAAAAATAACAATTTCAGGATTCTCTCTGTCAAGAACATAATCCATCATTTTTAATGATTTCCCTGAGTTTCGGGGTGATCCGGATTTATAATGAATATCAGTAAACTGGATGATCTTACACTCTTTATTACTGTTGAATTTTATTGTCTGAGTAAATCCCGGCATGAATGATAAAAGGAGTATCAGTGTAAATAGATATTTTGATTTTGTCATATATATATTAATGTGTTTTGGTTTCTCTGTGTTCATCTGGTCTTATAGAAATTAAAATACAAGCCTGAAGAAAGATATCTTCTTCAGACCTGCATGTTTTATGGCTATAAAAATATAAATAATGCCCGATATTTAATAACCCCTGTTTTGCTTTAGGTTTTTACTTTTAGCAATTTCATTTGCGGGAATCGGGAAGACATGATTTACATCCTGATCGAAAGATCTCTCTGGCCAGCATTCGATGACGCTGATATCAAGGTCATCTATACTTTGCGGATGTGAGGTTTTGGGCTGAACGCTGTAACCGTGAAGTGGATTCTCCACATATTCTTTTGCTTTTCCCCATCTGAGAAGATCCAGCATACGGTTTGAGAATTCTCCTGCAAGTTCACATCGTCTTTCTTTTATAAGCTCTTCCTTTCCGGCATTGCTTAATGGAGAAAGTCCTGCACGCTGACGAACCATATTAAGCGGCTGATCTCCGTTTTCACCCTGCCATATCAAAGCTTCCGCTTTCATAAGTAATATTTCTGCATACCGCATAACGGGAATGTTTAATGTAGAAGTCGGATAGTCGCCGTTCGGATTCAAAGTCGTTCCTATGGCATTTGCCGGTTTAAAAGGATCCATATATTTGCGGAACTGCATACCTGAAAGACTCTCGTTGGAATAATAAAGCTTATCATCTCCCAGAAATTCAAATCTGTCACCCGGTTTAAGAATAGTTGCGTCAAGTCTTCTGTCTCCCTCTTCAAATGCATTAAGAAGTTCTATAGTAGGAGTAAAGTAACCCCATCCGTTATAAAGTCCCCAACCTTTATTCTCAAGAAGAACACCCGGAAGAATCGATCCTGTCACCTCTGAAGAAATAAAAGAGAAAATATATTCCGGACTGTAGTTATTCACGACTTTAAAGACATCTTCAAATTCCGGAAGAAGTGAATGTTTTCCTGAATTTATCACCTTGTCGCAATATTCTACCGTTATGGCGTAAGAAGAAGCATCATATTGTGCATCCCATAGCGCGACTTTCGCTATATATGCCTGACAGGCTGATTTGTGAGGTCTGCCATAATCACTTTCTTTCAATTCACTGAAATAAGGCAGAAGCTCTTCTGCGCGTTTGAAATCATCAATACAGTATTTATAGTTTTCTCTGACACTCGACGGACGCGGAACGTCAAGCTGATCTACGGCAAGGCCTTCTTCTACAATCGGGATACCTCCGTTAATACTGTTGTCTCCGTAATAAGGAGCCAGCCAGAAATAAGCCCATGCCCTGAAGAAATATGCTTGTCCCAGAACTTCATCCTTTGTTTCCTGTCCGATATTCATTTCAGGAACGTTCAAAATAATATCATTACACAACTTTATAAGCTGATACATTTTAGGCCAGTTCTGAACAACATCACGCGAATAATTGGCGATGAAGTTTTTCATAGCCGCACATCCGGCCTGAGTTCTTCCCGTAATAACATCATCACTGCAATTATAATAATGCATGAATCCGCGACCTGTTACTCCGTCTGCCTCCATCCAGAAATACAATCCGTCGGCTGCTCTTCTTGCATCGCTTTCTGTCTGCCAGAAACTGTCGCTTGACGGCTCTCCGTATTTATTATAAGAAAGAAAATCTTCGCATGAAGTTAAAGAGAGCATAACTGCCGATGATAATATGATTTTTTTTAATATAGATTTCATAATAAAGTGCTGTTAAAGATTAAAATGTAAGATTCATTCCTACCGATAGGATTCGTGACACGGGATATGTTCCTCCATCAAGACCGTAATTCCCGACTTCCGGATCCATACCCGAGTATTTGGTGAAAGTAAAAAGATTCTCTCCTGAGGCATAAAGTCTTATTTTAGGAGCATTGACTTTTTTAGAAGCAGGAATATTATAACCCAATGTTATGTTTTTAATTCTCAGGTAACTACCATCCTCAAGGAAGAAGTCTGATGCAGTGCTGTAATTTCCGTTAGTATCACTCATGCTTATCAGAGGTATATCCGAGTTGTTGTTGTAACCCCATGAGTTAAGCACCTCTTTAGACATATTCCATCCCTGGCCTGCAGCATAAGTCATCACTTTTACACCGTTGAATATCTTATTTCCGGCCACTCCCTGAAGGAGAATGTTAAGATCAAAGTTCTTATATTCAAAGTTTGCATTAAGACCGAAAGAGAATTTAGGATTATAGCTTCCCATATACTGGCGGTCGTCATCGTTAATGATTCCGTCATTATTTGTGTCCACAAACTTAAGATCCCCCGGTTTCGCGTTTGGCTGGATTTTGTTGCCGTTTAAGACATAAGCATCGATTTCCTCCTGTGACTGAAAAATTCCGTCTGTTTTAATAATATAATAGGAGTACCATTGCTGACCGACAGTTGAACGAAGAGGCTGAATAGCACGTATCGTATTGCCGTGAGCGAAATAATCTCGTTCACCAAGATCCTTTACCTCTGATTTTAAAGTGGAGAAATTAAAATCAAAACTGTAACCGAACCCTCTTTTTGTCTTATCAGAAATGCCGAGAGTAAATTCAAGTCCGCTGTTCTGAACGCTGCCTACATTTCCAAGCGGTGCAACAGATATTCCTGCAACAGATGAAACAGGAACTTCCTCTATCAGGTCTTTGGTATTTTTTATAAACCAGTCCATTCCGAATGACAGACGGCCGTTGAAAAGTTCTATATCAAAACCAAGGTCTGTCTGTTCCGATATTTCCCAGCGAAGATCTTTGTTTGGTATTGTAAGCATCCCGACTCCGATAACAGGGTTCTGATGCTGAGAACCAAGATATGCATAGTCGCCGATCTGAGATAAATTTGACAGATATGAATAATTACGTACACTGTTTACATTTCCTACCTGTCCCCAGCTGGCACGAAGTTTAAGCAGTGATATGGATTCCATATTCTGCATGAAACGCTCTGATGAAACTTTCCATGCTCCTGATACGGCAGGGAAGTAGCCGTAATTATTTTCATGATAAAGTTTAGAAGAAGCATCACGTCTTATGCTGCCTGTAAAGAAATAACGGTCGCCATAAGAATAGGCACCTCTTAAATATCCTGATACCTGCGACTCCTCATTTCGTGATTCGTAAGGTTTTGATTTACTCCAGTCTCCCGCGTTTACGAAATCCTGAGAATACTTGCTTTCGTCATCAAAATCATATAAAGTGGCCCCCGACTGATGAGAATAGGAATAACTCATGGAATATCCACCCATAAGATTTATGGAATGATTACCAATAGATCTGTCATAGGTAGCTACCGACTCCCATAACCATTTTGATTCTCTGTAATCTGAAATTGATCGTGAATTCTGTTCATTTGTCTTACCTATCTCAGTGACTTTGGCAACAAAATCATCATAATGGTTATTTGTTCTTCCCACTGAGATGTCGGATCTTACCTTAAGATATTTTACAGGATCAAGAATAATGCTTGTCGTTGAAAATAACTGATGTTCCGGACGGTTCTGATTTAATCTTTTCAGTGCGGCAACCGGATTTACAACTTCACCGAATGTTCCTGCGACTCCGAGATCCTTTGCCCACAAGGGCACCGTACCTCCGAAAAGCTGGTTACCGTTCTGATCAAGTACGGGATTTCCGTTTTTGTCATATTCATAGACTGAAGCGGAAGCAGGCATAAACATTGCTGAGGCGATTATTCCGTTATGACTTGAATTATTAAGATTTCCTTGTCCGTTGGTATATACGATATTAGCTTTCTCTGTTATAGTAAGCCAATTATTTACTTTAAAGTCAAGGCCGAGTTTTACCCCAAGTTTTTCCGACCAGGTATTCAGTAATGTACCGTCTGTTCTTGCATACTCTGCTGAAGCATATCCTTTCATTGATTCATTTCCTCCGTTAAGAATTACGGCATAACGCTGAATTCCTCCTGTGCGGAATATCTCATCCAGCCAGTTTGTACGTGTTATTAAAGCGTCACTGTAGATATCAGGATTAATACCGCTCGGAATACTTACTCCGTCAACATTTGCTGCATCCGTCCTTACCATGACATATTCGGCGGCATTAAGCATTTGCGGTTTTTTATTCACCTGCTGAATTCCGTAACTTGCCCTGGCGGATACAGAAACCGGCCCTTCTTTAGCTTTTTTTGTTGTAATAAGGATAACTCCTCCGGAACCTACATTCGTACCGTAAATAGCAGCCGATGCGGCATCTTTAAGCACAGTGATGTTCTCTACATCTTCCATATTAAAAGGTGCTCCCGCAACTCCGTCAACGACATATAAAGGCTGTTCGCCGTTTCTTGATCCTTTACCGCGTATTGTTACCGTCGGTGCAGAGAGCGGATCACCACTGTTGTTTGCAATCGACACACCGGCAATTCGCCCCTGCATAGCCCCTACAAGATCTGTTCCACGGCTTTTTGATGCTTCATCAAGGTCCATTTTAGATATTGCTACCGACAGATTTGATTTTCGTGATTCCTGACCATAACCTATAACTACAAGTTCTTTAAGATTGATGGTGTTTTCTTCCATGGGAATGTCAATTTTATTTTTCCCGTTGACATTTATAACCGAAGTTATGTAACCGACATAGCTGACAGAAAGACTGGCGTCAACAGGAACATCAATAATATATTCCCCATTAATATCGGTGATAACACCATTGTTAGTTCCTTGTTGAATAACGCTGGCTCCGATAATGGCTTCACCGGTTCGGGAATCCTTCACTAAGCCTTTGACAGAGGTGTTTTCTGCGAATACACCGAGTGAGCCTACCATCGCGACGACAGAGGTAACAATTAAATTTTTCATTTTTTTTCAGTTGATTATTTTGAAAGTAAATTCAGAATCTTGATTGAGATGTCGGAGTTTGAATAAACTCCCGTGAACTCATCAGAATATGGGCCGTAAGAGAATACCGGCAGCATAAGCGGAGTGTGGTCGTCGGTAATAAATGACGCTGTAATTCTGTTACTGTTGTTGCAACCGTCAATAAGAACCATACCGCCGGTTTCGTGATCTCCGGTAACAATAACCAGGGTTTCACCGTTGGAATCGGCATATTTTAAAGCTTCCGCTACAGCCATATCGAAACTCAACATCTCCATAATGGTTGCCGGCACGGAATTGGCATGTCCGGCATAGTCGATTTTGGCTCCTTCCACCATAAGAAAGAAACCTTTGTCCGACTC
>CAMTON010000103.1 GCA_947074105.1 uncultured Bacteroidales bacterium | reverse complement strand
CACTTATCATATCGCAATCGTACGGTGATAATGTTGCAACTGTACAGTGACAATATGACAACTGTACGGTTTCTATAAATCTAAGTGTAATAATAAATACAAAAGCTTTTTTTAATAAGTATAATTATTACATTTGCCGCAAATTCATTCAAAACTACCGTGTTGAAGAAAATAAAAGATTTTATGATGCCGATCGCCATGGTTGTGGGCGCTATCGGATACGATTGGTTTGAGCATCTTTCTTTTCTTATGCCTTACCTTATTTTTTTAATGCTTCTCTTCACTTTCAGCAAACTTTCTCCGGAAGGGATAAAATTTAAAAAACTGCATTTCATTCTTCTTTCGATTCAGCTTATCGCGGGATCGCTGATCTACTTTTTCCTGTATCCGCAAAACGAGATATTGGCACAGGGTGCGATGATATGCATAATAGCTCCTACGGCTACAGCAGCGGCAGTCATCACATCGCTGCTTGGCGGTGACCTGAAATTCATTACAGGTTTTGTACTTATGAGTAACCTTGGAGTCGCACTTCTTGCACCCGTTCTGTTCTCATTCGGGATAAGCGGAGAAGAAATCTCATTCTGGAACACCTTCTCAGTGATATTCATGAAGGTTTTCCCGCTTCTTTTCGCTCCTCTTACACTGGCATGGATAATAAGATATACGATGCCGAAGATGCAGAACGTCATGTTGCGTTTTTCCAAAGCTCCTTTCTATTTCTGGTCTTTATCACTTACCATAGCAACCGCCACAACAGTGGCATATATGATAAGACTCGAAAACCATAACTTCTATCTTGAGGCTTCAATGGCGATAGTGTCGCTTGTGATATGTTCTCTTCAGTTTTTCGTCGGCAAACGTCTTGGTTCGATTTACGGCAACAGAATAGCGGCTGGTCAGTCGCTTGGACAGAAAAACACGATTCTGGCCATATGGATGTCTCAGGTTTTCCTTAATCCCGTTACCGCGCTTGCTCCGGCAACATATATTCTGTGGCAGAACATTATTAATTCTTATCAGTTATGGAAGAAAAGCAGAAAAGATGAAGCTCAGAAGTCAGTCGTTTCAGCATAATGAAGACATGACAGATTTCACTTATATAATATACAATATAAAAAATGCTTCTACCGGGCTGAAATCAGCCGGTAAAAGCATTTTGTTTTTATGAAAAAGAACACTTTTATTCTGAGAAGTAAAGACGGAACTCACCTGGTTCAAGTCTTATCTGAAGTCTGTCGCCTGTAAAGGCATTATCGCTGAAATGATCTTTCCAGGATGTTTCTCTCGACATCGTGATATCGGCATTCTGAGCCACAACGTCGAAATTAGCGATGACAACGGCATCCTTAACGGCAGTATTAAGTTTGATATGTTTTATTTTACCCGACAGGTCAAGAGTATAGTTGGTCGTCGAGAAGATCGGATCATTTGTTTTCAAAGACGCCATCTTTGAATAAATATCATATAGCTGTTTTCTGTCAGGATCGTCATAGTAATCCCATCTTACAGGTTTCTTGCCAAGACGGTCGTCGTTAAGCTCATAGTCATAGCCAAGTTCTCCGAACTGCCATATCATCTTAGGTCCCGGCACGCTCATCATCATAACGGCTGCCGCACCTGTACGCTGAAGAGCTGTCGGAAGATTCTTGACTGAGTATGATCCGGAAGCATTGCCGTAAGCAAGATTCTTAAACATGATTCTTTCCTCATCATGACTTTCCATATAACCTACAAGATTAGGACGACTCCAGTCTCTTTTCTTATATGAAAGCCATGAAAAATCAGATTTGCCACTTTCATTCCATCCCATCGTAGCTTCATTGAAACTATAATTAAGATTACCCCATAAAAGCATTCCGTAATTAGCAAGAACTTTCTCTTCCGAGTTATCGGAAAGGTGTTCACATATCATAAGAGCATCACTCTTACGTGATTTGATGAAATCATATATTCTTTTCAGATTAACGATTCTTGCCTCATCATAAGGAGATCCCCATGATGTATTTCCGGAATTCGGGAAATATGTGTTTGAAAATCCTTTTGTAAAGTCGAAACGGTAGCCGTCAACCTTATATTCTCTAATCCAGTAAGAACATACACTGTCGACAAACTCTTTAGTATACGAACTTTCATGATTAAAGTCATATCCCCACTGGGCATCAGGATTTTCAAAGTTAGAGCTTACGTTATACCATGGATTTTCATACGAAACACTATAGTCTGAGTTTCTGTACATTCTTACCATAGGACTCTGTCCGAAACTATGGTTAAGAACGATATCCATGATAACGGCCATTCCTCTTGAATGACATTCATCTATAAACTCTTTATAGTCGTTGTCGGTACCGTAAGCTTTATCTGTAGCAAAATAAAATGAAGGATTATATCCCCAGCTTGAATTTCCTTCAAACTCGTTGAAAGGCATAAGTTCTATGGCATTTACGCCAAGATTCTTAAGATAATCAAGTTTTTTGGTTGCTGCTTTTATGGTTCCCTCTTCCGTAAAGTCACGGATTAGCAGCTCATAGATGAAAAGTTTTTCAGTATCGGGTACACTGAAGTTCTTTACTTTCCAGCTATAGTTATCTTTTTTTGTCGATACGGTCATCGCAATCTCTGTCGTTTTACCGAAAGGATAAGATATTAACCCCGGATAAACGGATGAAGAAATATAGCTGTCATTATTAGGATCGGAAACCTTTTTCGCATAAGGATCCGCTATTCTTATCTTGTTATCGATAAGATACTGACAGACATATTCCTTCGCAGGGTCAAGTCCCCCGATCCTGATCCAGAATTTCTCTCCGTCCTTATTCATTTTATACTCCGGAAGCTTCTCCCAGCCGGTGAAATCACCAATAAGATACACATTATCTTTCAGAGGTGCCTGTAATACGAAAAGAAGCGAATCATCACTTATTCTTGTTATTCCGTAAGGAGAACTAGTGGGTAATTTTTCAATTCCCGGTGTTCCTAAATCATCTTTTTCACAAGATGTGAAGGCAAAAATCAACAGCGTTAGCAGTATATAAATCATAATTCACAATTTCATTTAATAAAAAGCTTGCCATAAGGCATCTGTATAGATAACGATATGGCAAGCAAAAAATTATAACATCATATAAAACAAATATATAGAAAATGAAAACTATCTAAGATCTGCTTCACCTGTTCTGAAGTTAAGATATGCCTTCTGGCCTGCAGTAGCCTGAGCCGGAGTAAGTTCAACATCTTCACGATGAGCGATTTTGCCATCGATGATATGGAACTCTCTCTGCCACCAGTCTGAAACATACGGAGCTTCAGCGAACATTCTCAATGCACCTGCTTTAAGTTCAGGACTTTCAAATTCTTCACCAAGATTTGTAAACATGTACTCAGGGCTTGCTGTTCCCCATGATCCTACCTGGTCGTCACCTGTAAGATAAATTTTCACTTCACTTACAACAGCGATTTTTTCTTCTTTAAGGTCTACAGAAATAACATAGTATCCTGTAGCAGCCGGTACTGTGATGTTATCACCACCTTTTCCGTATTCTACTCCGTCTTCGATAGCAGAAGCAGCACCTGTTGCACCGAAGTCACCGTTCCATGTATTTGTAGGGTCGAATTTGAATCCCATACCTTCGTGAAGGTAAACGATATTCCAGAACAAGTGTGAGTTACCTGGAACTTTTGCCATTCTGATACTGTAATCTGCATTCCAGCCTGTATCATCGCTGCCTGTGATTGCACCACCTCTCAGCCATAATTCTTCAGGATAATCTGCAATGACAGCGTCTCCTGTCTTAACCATAGATACAGTGAAATTTTCCTGTCCAGGTTCCCAGATTACAGAAACTGTATATACTCCTCTGTGATCTTTTGTAAGAGCTGCATTGTCGCCGCCTGCAAGATGATTTGTAAATGAGATCTGATTGTTTGAAAGTGCACCTGCAACTCCCGAGAAGTTTGTATTGATTTTAACATCCGGATCTTCTACAAGATTCTGTTTCCATGCTCCTGAATGGCGGAACTTGAATTCGCCTTCTTTAAGAACAACACCTGTCGCAGTATAAGTCATCTTAGTTGAATTATAGGATGCTTTCAGGATATTAAGACCTTCTGTATCACTCCAGCCTGCATCAGTACAGGAACCAATTATAGACCATTGAGTAACAGGTACTACAACGAAGTTTTTAGTCTGCAGATCTATAGCGATATGATAAAGATTAGATTCATCTACAGTGAAGCTGCCGCCGGCTGCATAAGAACCTTTAAGGATTGCGCCTGTATAGTTGTCATCAACATTTTCCTGATTGATCTTATAACTTCCGTCAGGGCCGTAGCTTGTTGTGGTAGAACCTTTAACTTCTGTGAAAGTAAAGCTTTTGCCTGCTTCAAGAGTCATATATATATCATACAGACCTTCTCTTGAACTTGCGTCAACTTCGTTAGGTGTAGATTTCATACGTCCTTTTACATCAACACCTGAAAAAGGAAGTGCTTCACCGGATATATAAAATCCGTCTTCTACAATGTCATCAACAGAAGGGCGATTGCCTCCACCGTTATCGTCACTGTCACCACAAGAATAGAATGTTAATGATGATGCTGCAACAGCAGCCATAGTAAAATACTTGAATGTTTTCATAATACTAAATATTTGGTTTTCAAATAAAATTTATATGTCTCATAAATAAATTCTGTAAATTAATATCCCGGATTCTGCTGATAGACGCCAGAATTTGCATCTCTCACCCATTTCGGGATAGGGAAAAGATTTCGGATTTCAGAAGTTGCCTTACCTGTCGTATTATCTGTAGGAGTATCCGAAGGTTTTGCTCCTTTCCATGGCCACAGGTATTTTCCTCCTGTAAACATTCCGAAGCGGATAAGGTCCTGACGACGGTGTCCTTCCCATGCAAGCTCTCTTGCTCTTTCTTCTATCATTTCGTCAAGTGAAAGGTTAGCTGTGTTATACAGGCTTACTCCCGCTCTTGATCTTAACTGATTTACATAAGTGATATCTTTTACCTGTCCGTAAAGGCGGATCTCTGCTTCAGCTTTCATAAGGTATATATCGGCAAGACGATAGATAGGGAAATCATTGTTAGCATGATGGTCGATACCCTCTTCAATTTCAAATTTCACAAATCTTGCTCCTTCGAATGTATTGCTTTTCGTAACGTCACGAATAGAAGTTATCTGAGGTGTTATCACGGCATCAACAAGATGTTCGACAACGCCATTTGTCAGATCGGCAGGAATAGTGTATGTCATCATCTTTCCGCTCTTGTCTCTGATTTCACCATGAAAGAATTGAGCCTTTCTAAGATCGGTATCTTCGTACTTATCAAGATAGCTGTGAGTTGTACAAGGGCCGTTCCAGGTTTGAGTAGTGAAACCGTAAACTTCTTGCTGTACATAATGCAGGGTCATAAGATGAAACATATTCCCTTTGGCATAAGTGGCGTCGAATACAATAGGAAAGATAATCTCTGCGTTATTGGTATTATTTACAGAAAACACATTGAAATAATCACTGTCAATGCTATATCCGTAATTTGGATCCATAACTTCTTCACATTGAGCGATACAGTCGGCCCAGCGTGCTGTACCGGTATAAACTTCAGCATTTATGTAAAGTTTGGCAAGAATTGCGTGTGCCACACCTTTTGTGATTCGTCCGTAATTTTTTGCTTCAGGAAGCATGCCCATGTTATCGAGAATCTCCTGCTCTACAAAATCAAAAACTTCTTTTCTGGTATATTGTCGCGGAGTATCTGAAGAAGATCTTACGATAGCAACATTCCCGTAAAGGTCCATAGCAAGCATATGATAGAACGCTCTAAGAATCTTTGTCTCTGCAATGGCAGATACCGTACCTTCGTCATAAGCGCTTTCATCATCTCCTTTAAGCAGGACAATATTATCAAGTACCTCATTACATTTACCTACTCCTCCGTAAACGAAACTCCATCCGTTATTGACATCCCTTGTGTCATATTCCCAGGTGTGTCCGTGCATCATGATGGGAACACCGTTATCCCACCAGTCTGATCCTCGTGTCGGCACAATTACAGCATCGGCTGTATATTCCTGCATACTCCAATAGCCTTCACGATAGACATATCCGTATTCTCCAAGAAGCTGAGAATAGGCATTTGCAACAAGTGTTCCGAACTGGGCTTCGTTCTGGAAATAATTATCTTTAAGTACGTCTGAGAAGATTTCAGGTTCCAGATCAGTACAAGCTCCTAAAGAGATTGCCGAAGCAAGAAAAGTATATTTAAAATATTTGAATTTCATAATAATCAGATTTTATTTTCAGTTAGTTAAGAAAGTGAATTTGGCTTATGAATATCCCTCCTCCACACCGGTGGCATGGAGAAAGACGATATTCAGAAAAATTTCATTATCAGAATGTAAGAGAAGCTCCGAATTCAAATGATCTTTCTGCCGGATAGTAAGAACGGCTGTCGAATCCCGGAGTCAGACCATTCATACTTACCTCAGGATCAACACCGCTGTATCCTGTGATAGTGAATACGTTCTGACAGTTTACAAACACGCGTGCTTTTTTCACATACTTGTTGTCTAGAGAAAAGTTATAACCAATTGTCAAATCTGAACATTTCAGGAAAGTTGCATCTTCAAGATAGAAATCAGAGAAACGACGGATATCATTAAGGCGAGATGCGTCATTCTTAGGATCTACTGCCGAATAAAGTACATTGTTTCCGTCAATTTTGTTTTCATAGAAATATCTTGATTCATTGAAGATAAGACCACCGAACTGGCCGCGGAAGTTAACAGATGCATCAAAATTCTTGTAACTGCCGTTAAATCCGAAACCGTAAGTGAAATCAGGAAGCGCATTACCAAGAATCTGTTTCTGGCTTTCAGTAGGTGATGTTGTGTATCCTCCGTCAGGAGTTTCAAACACCCATTGTCCTTTACTGTTGATTCCATAATATTTCCATCCGTAGAAGTTTCCGATAGGAGAACCCTGCTGAAGTCTCATCACATAGTTACCTGTTTCTCCGGATCCTGAAGAAATATATCCTACATTAAGATATCCCGGATTATTTTCAGCATATTCTCCGCCTGTGATCTTAACAACTTCATTTCTGTTGAATGCACCAACGATATTCATGCTTAAAGAGTAGTTTTTAGCTCTCAGGATATCGCCGGAAAGAGCGACTTCAAAACCGTAGTTTCTTAGTTTACCGTAATTATCCCATTTCTTATCTGTTGGGTACGGAGGAACAGGCACGTCATATTCCCAAAGAAGATCAGAAGTATTTCTTACATAACCGTCGATAGAACCGCGTATTCTGTTTTTCAGAATTGCGAAATCTATACCGATATTATATTCTTCTTTTTTCTCCCAGCGGATATATTCATTGATATTTGAAGTGGCACCCCAAGGACGTACAAAAGCACCGTTGCTGTATAAAGGTTCACCTGTCTGCCCTACTCTCATAAGATACAGATAACTGTCGCTAGGCATGTTACCTGTCACACCGTAACCGACTCTCAGTTTAAGGTCGTCGAAGATTCCAAGATCCTGCATGAAGCCTTCTTCCGAGATTCTCCAGCTACCGCTGACTGCAGGGAAAATACCCCAGCGGCCAAGAGTTTTATGTGCTTTAGGACCGAATTTTGATGATCCCTCCATTCTTGCAGAGATATTAAGAAAATATTTCTGATTGTAGTTATATACGACACGTGCAAAGAAAGATGCAAGCTTGTCGGTATATTTAGAGCTTCCCATGCCCATCAGTTCGCTGTTACCAGTCTGAAGGTTCTCTCCTATACCAAGATTGTTGTAAAGAAGATCGTCAATAGGGAAATTAGAGTTGTTTGCACCAAAGTTTGAATATTCGTTATACTGGTATGACTGACCGATGATAGCAGAGAAGTTATGGTTTTTCCATGACTCTGTGAACTGAAGAGTATTTTCGATAGTCTGTGTCTGGTTGTTTTCCTGTGACTGACTTGCAACACCGTTTTTACCTTCTACACGACGGGAATAGGCACTCTGATATTTTCCGTTCCATTTACCCTGCTGCTGAAGAGTATAGAAAGATGTAAACTTCAGATTTTTTGTAAGATTAAGAGATGCTCTTACACTTCCAAGGAATACTTTATATTTCTCATGAGATTCAGTATTATCGATATCTGCTACAGGATTCCAGTAGTGACCTGCAAATGCATCTGATTCATAGTAGCCGTTATATTTCTCATAATTTGCTGAACTTGGATCTGCATAGATAGGCTGTGTAGGATTAAGCTGAAGTGCCTGATTGAAGTTATCATAGTCAACCCAGTTCTTTTTTGAAGAAGTATAATTGAAATCATAAGCAACTTCAAGAAGATTGTTAAGAGCTTTCTGATTGGCTGCGAAACGTGCATTGATCTCTTCATAATCAGATTTCACGGCAAGACCTTCCATATATCTGTAAGAAATAGCCGAACGGTAACTGAAATTTTCTGTACCGCCTGAAAGTGCTACGTTATGATATGTTTTAATAGGAGTTCTTGTGATAGCGTCAAGCCAGTCGGTATCTGCACCAAGGTCTCCGCCCATATACTCTCTGTACTCAGATGCATTAAGAACGCGAAGTTTGTTAGAGATCGTACTTGTTGATACCCCACCGTTATATTCTATAGAGCTCTGACCGGCCTTACCTCTTTTTGTTGTGATAAGGATTACACCGTGATTTGCGCGTGTACCATAAATGGCAGCGGCAGAACCGTCTTTAAGTACATCAATACTTTCGATTTCAGAAGACTGAATGCTTGAAAGGTCACCTCCGGCAACACCGTCGATAATATAAAGAGGTTCGCTGTTACCCTTTAAACTACCTACACCGCGAAGCTGAACTTCATAATTATTCTGGGCAGGGTCGCCACCGCCTTTTTTAATGATGTTAAGACCTGCCACTTTACCCTGAACAAGTCCCATAGGATTGGCAACAACACCCTTTACGAAATCTTCTGCTTTAACACTGGCAATAGATCCGGTAAGCTCTTTTTTAGTTTGAGAACCGTAACCGATTGCTACTACTTCGTTAAGTGCGATGCTTGATTCTTTTAATTTAATAATTGCCGATTTCTTACCGTCAACTTTAAATTCCGTTTTATCATAACCTACATAAGTAAGAATAAGTACAGAGTTAGAATTAACTCCTAATGTGAAATTTCCGTCAAAATCTGTTGTGGTACCGTCCGTGGTTCCTTCAACCTGGACATTTACTCCGATGAGCGGATCACCGAAATCATCAACTACTGTTCCTTTAAAATTAATATTTTGCTGGGCAAAAGCGGGAAGTAAAAACATTAGCCCCGTAATAAGGAAGAACGCCCGTAAGGAGTCGTATTTGAAAATTGTGTATTTCATAAAGATTATTAGTTTAGAGTTAAAATAATTTTACGTTACGTCAAATTATTTTACCGTTAATAATTAAAAGTGTTTTTCAAATCGTGTTTGGTTTGGCTTGGCTTAATAAATCAATCTCTTTACAAAATCTTTAATTCAGGTATTAGTTTTTAATCATTAGATTTTAATTTGTTTTGTGTTTTTGATATGAACAAATGTAGTTATTTGCAATTCACAAAAATGATATTATTACCTGATATCGGTGTATTTTAACTTGCAAACGTTATCGCAAACGTTTGTTATAATCTCAAATTTGTTAAATGAATTAATCCGGAATTAAGATAAAATTGAAAAACAAATAGTTTTAATCTGAAAAAGTCAAAAAATATCGATATTTATTTATATTTGCGGTAGATATCAAAAGCACTCACAGATCTAATATTCACATTTCTACACAAATATGCCTTACACTGTTACCATTAAAGATCTCGCAAAGTCACTCGGAGTTTCCGTTTCGACTGTTTCACGAGCTCTTAAAAACCACCCGGATATAAGCAAAGAGACATGTCGTGCGGTTCAGACTCTCGCAAAAGAGATGAACTATACGCCGAATGCCGTTGCTCTCAGTCTTCGACACAGAAAATCAAATCTCATAGGTATTATAATTCCTCAGATAATACATCATTTCTTCTCATGTGTAATCAGCGGTATAGAGAATATCGCAAACCAGCACGGATATAATGTTATTATTTTTCAGAGTAATGAAGATTTTGAAAGAGAAAAGTCAATCTGTAAATCTGTGATAAACTCACATGTGGACGGACTACTTGTTTCTATTTCCAAAAACACTAAAAATTCCGATCATCTGAGAGAAGTTCAGAGTGCGGGCATTCCGATTGTATTTTTTGACCGCATTCTGGGTGATATAAATTCCGACAAAGTGATTGTTGATGATTTTAACGGTGCTATAACTGCTGTCGAACATCTTGTTTCGATAGGATGTAAACGTATTGCCCATCTTTCCGCTCCTCAGAATCTTCAGATAGCACAAAAGCGTCAGTTGGGTTATATAGAAGCAATCAAAAAAGCAGGTATGGAACTTGACCGCGATCTTATCATTCCATGCGACAATCAGCATGATGCACTTGAGGTAACAAGAAAACTTATGTCGCTACCTGATCCTCCGGACGGAATATTCGCTGTAAACGACCTTACCGCTGCGGGATCTATGTATGCTCTGCGCAAAATGGGATACAGAATACCTGAAGATGTGGCAGTATGCGGTTTTACGGATGGACTTGTTTCTACACTTACAAATCCGACTCTTACAACAGTAGAGCAGCATGGTGATAAAATAGGTTCACTGGCAGCTGAAATGTTGCTTAAACGAATTGACAATAAGGATATAGATGGAGAATCGGTAACTAAAATAATTAAGACAAATCTTGTCGTGAGAGAATCTACACTGGGATTCGTAACAAGATAAATCCTTATGACAATAAAAGATTCTTATCATAATAAATAATACAAACAGCTTACTTTAAAGCCTTTGGTCGTCAAAGACCGAAGGCTTTTTTATTATGTAAAAGTTTAATTATCATATATCTGATAGGTGATATTGAAATAAATAATATTAAATTTAAATTACTAAACTCAAAATCATATGAAACGTAATCTTTTAATTTCATTTATTATAATGTTCTCATATCAACTTCATGCTCAGGAAACGCCAAGAAATAACGACTCAAATTTTCCTGAAGCAAAACCGACAAATTCGAAAGTTGAATATATAGTTCAGCAAAACGGACCTTATAAAGTGGATTATATCCCGGATGTAAAGTATGCGACAAAAGATAATACAGATCTAAGACTTCAGGTTTTCGTTCCCAGAGAGAATAATCCGGCTATGAAAGAAAAGTTTCCGCTAGTGATATTTGTGAAAGGATCCGCATGGATGAAACAGAATATATATAATACAATACCACAGATTGCGGATCTTGCAAAACGAGGTTTCGTGGTAGCTGAAGTAGAATATCGTCATACAGGTATAGCTCCTTTTCCGGCACAGCGTGAAGATGCTCTTTCCGCTATAAAATTTATGACAGAAAATGCCACAGCATTCAAAGCAGACACAAGTAATATTTTTGTAATGGGTGATTCGTCCGGAGCTCACACTGCTCTTTTCTCCGGGCTTAAACTTACTGAAGATGAAGAACTTCCCGATATCAAAGGTATAATAGCATATTATCCTCCCACTAATCTTCTTGTTATGAAAGATGATCCTACGGCAGCTACAACAGGCGACGCTAAAAGTCCCGAAGGTCTTCTTATGGGAGGTGTTGGTGTTGAGGAAAATCCTCAGAAAGCAAAAGAGATAAGTCCTTATTATTATTTTGACAAAACGACTAAGTATCCGCCTCTTTTTCTTGCTCACGGAACTAAAGACCGAGTTGTACCTTTCTCTCAAAGCGATATTCTGGCTAACAGACTTGAAGAAGAAGGTATAAAATATGAATTTTATGCCCTTAAAAATGCCGATCACGGAAGCTGGGAATTCTGGACTCCGGCAATGTATGATAAGGTGGAAGACTTTATCAGAAGAAATATGAGATAATCACTCTGATAATATATTTTTATAAGGCAACATACAGTCAGAACATAATGATTGTCTGTTGCCTTTTTATTTCATTAAAGATCGGAAGAGCGTCGTGTAGGGAAAGAGTGTACGTCCTGGTGTA
>CAMTON010000102.1 GCA_947074105.1 uncultured Bacteroidales bacterium | reverse complement strand
GTTATCGCTGCACAGTCGATCGGGGAACCGGGAACACAGCTTACACTTCGTACGTTCCACGTAGGGGGTATCGCATCGAATATTGCTGCAGTATCTAATGTTACTGCTAAATATGACGGTATTCTTGAAATAGATGAGCTTCGTACAGTAGATGCGGCAGCGGAAGACGGAACACCTATCCAGGTTGTTGTAGGTCGTCTTGCTGAAATGCGTCTTGTTGATCCTAATACAAAAATCGTTCTTGCGAATGTTAACATTCCATACGGTTCTAAATTATATTGCAAACCTGATACCGAAGTTAAGAAAGGTACGATTATCTGTGAATGGGACCCATTCAACGCTATTATCGTAACTGAGGCAAGCGGTAAGATTGATTTCGAAAATGTAATTGAAGGTATTACTTACATTACAGAATCGGATGAGACAACAGGTCTTCAGGAAAAGATCATTATCGAACCTAAAGATAAGACTAAGGTTCCTTCTGTTCATATCCTTGATGAAAACGGTAATATCCTTAAAACATATGCTTTACCGGTAGGTGCCCACTTGACAATCAATCAGAATGATAAAGTTAAAGCAGGGGATTCAATCGTTAAGATTCCTAGAGCCGTAGGTAAAGCGGGTGATATCACCGGAGGTCTTCCTCGTGTGACAGAGTTATTTGAAGCACGTAATCCATCTAATCCTGCTGTAGTAGCAGAAATCGACGGAGAGATCTCATTCGGTAAGATCAAGAGAGGTAACAGAGAGGTTATTCTTACTTCGAAAACAGGTGAGGTTAAGAAATATCTTATTTCTCTTTCTAAACAGATCCTTGTTCAGGAGAATGACTATGTAAGAGCAGGTACACCACTTTCAGAAGGTGCAACTACTCCATCTGACATTCTTTCTATCATGGGACCTACTGCAGTACAGGAATACATCGTAAATGAAGTTCAGGACGTTTACCGCCTTCAGGGTGTGAAAATCAATGACAAGCATTTCGAAGTAATCGTACGTCAGATGATGCGTAAAGTACAGATTGTTGATCCGGGTGATTCTCATTTCCTTGAACAGCAAATTGTAGATAAACTTGATTTTATGGAAGAAAATGACCGTATCTGGGGCAAGAAAGTTGTTGTCGATGCCGGTGATTCTCAAAACCTTAAACCTGGTCAGATTGTTACGCCTCGTAAACTTAGAGATGAGAACTCAATGTTGAAACGTAGAGACCTTCAGTTGGTAGAAGTACGTGACGTAATCCCTGCAACATCTAATCAGATTCTTCAGGGTATCACGAGAGCCGCTCTTCAGACAACTAGCTTTATGTCTGCAGCATCTTTCCAGGAAACAACTAAGGTTCTTAATGAAGCTGCAATCAACGGAAAGATTGACCGTCTTGAAGGATTGAAAGAAAACGTTATTTGTGGTCATTTGATTCCTGCAGGAACAGGTCAGAGAGATTTCGAAAGACTTATCGTAGGTGCTAAAGATGACTTTAACAGAGCATTTTCAAACCGTAAACAGGTAACTGATTTTGAATAAAAATTATTCTATATAAATAGAGGGAATATATCGAAAGATATGTTCCCTTATTTTTTTATTAAAGGTATGGAATCAAATATATTCGAAAAAAATAATTAAAATTTGGAAAGGAAATTTTTTGTTATAATTTTGCAGAATTAAATATGCCTCTGTAGTTCAACGGATAGAATAGAAGTTTCCTAAACTTTAGATAGGGGTTCGATTCCCCTCGGAGGTACACTGAAACCCTTCTTTTTATGAAAATAATATTCATGAATAAGTCGGGTTTTTGTTGTATAATGATGTTAACAGATATCGTAAACTTATATTAATAAAGAATGAATAGAGTTTTTAATCGAAATAACTGAAAGAAAGTCTAAAAACAGTATATGTTTTTTTACATTTTTTCTAAAAAGTAATTGAAATTAATCATTGTATTATATTGAATTTATTATATTTACGCCTGTTTCGTTATTTCCAATTAAAAACCAAAACGTTATGCAAGAACTATTAGCAAAAATTGACGCTGAAATTGAATCATTTCAGGCAGACTCTAAATTACAGGCTGAAAAGGGAAACAAAGCAGCCGGAACAAGAGCACGCAAGTCAGCACTTGAATTGACTAAACTTCTTAAAGAATTCCGTAAGGTATCTGTAGAAGAATCAAAAAAATAAAAAAGGGCGCTTAAGCGCTCTTTTTTGTTTACCAATCGGAAAAAAAGATCAAATGAAAAGATTAATAATTATCATATTTTTTATTCTCGGCTTTATTAATGTAAAGGCCGGACAAGATTCTATTCAGGTGAGCCTTCTGACAGTCTCTCCCGGAGAAATGGTTTATGAAAAATTCGGACATACCGCCTTAAGGATAAAAGATCTTAAGGGAGCATATGATCTGGTTTTTAATTATGGTCTTTTCAGTTTTGATTCTCCGAACTTCCTTTATCGTTTTGTCAAAGGTGAAACTGACTATCAGTTAGGAGCAACAGAGACAGACTATTTTATCACAGATTATGCAATGAGAGGCTCCCGGGTTACGGAGCAGGTGATAAATCTTAATCAGGAAGAGGCTAACAGACTCTTTGAGTTATTAAAAGAAAACTATAAAAAGGAAAACAGAGTTTACCGTTATAATTTCTTTTTTGATAACTGTTCCACAAGACCGAAAGATATCATAATTAAAAGCATAGACGGTAATGTGGAATATACAGAGATAATGGAATCGCCATTATCATTCCGTGATCTTGTTTATGAAAAGACTGGAGGCCCAAATACATGGCTCAGCTTCGGTATTGATCTGACTCTTGGAGCAAATACCGATAAGAAAGTAAACAGGGAAGAAGCTATGTTTTTGCCTGAATATCTTATGGATTATTTCTCAGGAGCCGAAATAATAAGACGGGATACAATAGAAGAAAAGCAGTCGCTTGTAGGTGAAACAAGAATATTAATAGAAGATACACAAAGTGAAAAATATCAAAATTTTATTTTTTCACCGATTTTCATCTTTTGGCTATTATTTGCAATATTTTTTGCAATTTTTCTTGTCGAAATCAGAAGAAGTAAAATATTTAAAATATTAGACACTATTGTGTTTATTATCATTGGATTAGGAGGGGTTGTTATATATTATTTAAACTTTTTCTCTCTTCACCCTTCTGTAGATAGAAATTTTAATTGTTTCTGGATGCAGCCGCTCGACCTTTATCCTGCTATAATGGTATGGGTAAAATCGGGTAAAAAAATTCTATATTATTATCATTTTGTTAACTTTGTAATTCTGATTATGTTGCTGATAGTTTGTACTTTTATACCACAGCAATTCAATCCTGCTTTTTACCCTTTAATTATGATAATCGCATTAAGATCATTCGCACATTTAATAATAGGAAAGAAAGCACAAAAGAAACATAACTATAGAATCGAATACGCAAACGTTAAATAAAAATTAATGAATAAACTCATAACATCACTTATTGTAGTATTGACTGCTGCTAATCTGAATGCTCAGCAAATATCTGAGCTTCCCAAGCTGGTCGTCGGTATTTCTGTTGATCAGTTGCGGAGTGATTATTTGCAGTTTCTTTATAATGCATTTGGCGAACAAGGATTAAAAAGGCTGATTCAAAACGGGATTCTTTATGAAGATGTAGAATTCTCAATGGAATTTACAGACAGAGCATCAACAATGGCAACTGTCTATACCGGTGCTTATCCTTACCATAACGGAATAGTATCATCTGAAAGATTTAATTCTTCAAATCTCAGACTGGAATCGATATTCAACGATATCGCTTTCATGGGAAATTATACAAGTCAGTCTGTTTCCCCTAAATCTATTAAAACATCAACTATTGCCGACGAACTTAAGATCGCATCCCGTGGTCTGAGTCGCGTTTATTCTGTTGCACCGGAAATGGAGCAGGCTCTTATCGGAGCCGGACATGCCGGGAACGGAGCATTCTGGATTGAAAATATTCAGGGCAGATGGGCATCGACGACCTTTTATAAGGATATGCCGTTCTATATTGAAAGATATAACAGAACGGACGGAATTGATAAAAGAATAGATAATACGGTATGGCAGCCACTGAAACCTATAAGCGAATATAACCTTCTTCCATATTGTTCTGATGACTGGAGCTTTAAACATTCATTTTCCGCCCTTCGAAAAGATAAGTATAAAACATTTAAGACAAGTGCTATCGTAAACCAGGAGGTGAATAAGATCGCAGAAATGCTTATCAGTAAGGAAAATCTTGGTAAGAAAGATTATCCTGATTTCCTTTCGGTATCGTATAATGCAGGTACTTATATGGATGGTAGTTCAAGCTATTATTCTCTGGAAATTCAGGATACATATCTCAGACTGGATAACGATATAGCGGAACTTCTTAACATCATTGATAAGAATGTCGGGCTAAGCAATACATTTATCTTTCTGACATCATCAGGAAATCTTAATTATGAAGATATACCTGCCGAGAGATTTAATATTCCATACGGAGAATTCAGACCAGACAGATGTACAGCTTTGCTCAATACATATCTTATGGCTGTATATGGCCAGGAAAATTGGGTGTTGGGATATAATAATCAGCAAATTTATCTGAATAATAGTCTTATTGAAGATAAGAAAATTGAAATTAAAGAGATCCAGTCTAAAGCCGCTGAGTTTGTAATACAGTTTTCCGGAGTACAGGATGTCGTGACATCACAACAACTACTTCATGGAAACTGGAATAAGAATTCTGAGAAATTCAGAAACAGTTACAACAAACTAGTGTCCGGAGATTTGATTCTGTCTATTCAGCCGGGATGGGAAATCGTTTTTGATAACGGTGTTTCCAATAACAAGACAGTAAGAAGGGATGCGATAAAAACGCCTTTTCTTATTTTTCATCCAAGTATTAAGGGAGAAAAGATTTTATCAAGAATAGATGCTACTGAAATAGCTCCGACAGTTTCTAAGGTTTTAAGAATTCGTTCGCCTAATGGATGTAATTCCGCTCCGCTTAATTGATAAGTTTCAAAATGGAGTAAAAGCAAATGATTACGGAATTGAAAAACTAATTAGAAAATTTTAAAACTTAAATATATGTCATTTAATAATTTCCTGAAAAAATTATTTGGGAACAAGTCTCAGAGAGACATGAAAGAGATACAACCGTTTGTTGATAAAATTAATGCGGTTTATCCGGAAGTAGCAGCACTTAGCAATGATGAATTGCGCGGAAGAACACAGGCTATTATGGCTTCACTTCAGGACGCTGTGAAAGAAGACAGAGAACAGATAAAAAGTTTAAAAGATAATATAGAATCTCTTGATTTTGACGAGAGAGAAAAAAGCTGGGCGGAAATAGATAAACTTGAAAAAGGAATCATCCAGAAAATGGAAAATATTCTTAATGATTCTATCTATGAAGTATATGCTATTGTAAGAAACACCGGAGAACGCTTTTCTAAGGCTGATGAAATAGAAGTTACAGCAACAGATTTTGACAGAGAACTAGCAGTTACAAGAGATTTCGTAAGAATCGAAGGTGATAAAGCTATCTATAAAACTCAGTGGACTGCCGGAGGTAATGAGATTAAATGGGATATGACTCACTATAATGTTCAGCTTTTTGGTGGTGTCGTTCTTCATAAAGGTAAAATAGCCGAAATGGCAACAGGGGAAGGTAAAACACTTGTGGCAACACTTCCTGTTTTCCTTAATGCACTTACACGTAACGGGGTACATGTTGTAACGGTGAATGATTACCTTGCAAAACGTGACTCTATGTGGATGGGTCCGTTATATATGTTCCATGGTCTTTCTGTTGACTGTATCGATAATCATCGTCCTAATTCTGATGAAAGACGTAAGGCTTATGAAGCTGATATCACTTTCGGAACAAATAACGAATTCGGTTTCGACTACCTAAGAGATAATATGGCTATTTCGCCAAAAGATCTTGTACAGCGTAAACATAACTATGCAATCGTCGATGAGGTTGACTCAGTTCTTATCGATGATGCAAGAACTCCTCTTATCATCTCAGGTCCCGTACCTAAAGGCGATGATCAGCTTTTCGAGGAATATTGTCCGAGAGTTGAGAAGATTGTAAAAGAACAGAAAAATCTTGCTACTAAGCTTCTTGTTGAAGCAAAACAGAAACTTGCTTCTACTGATCAGAAAACAAAAGAAGAGGGAGCATTATTGCTTTACCGTACATTTAAAGCATTTCCAAAAAATTCAGCTTTGATTAAATATCTTAGCGAACCGGGAGTAAAATCAGCAATGCTTGCTTCTGAAGCAATATATATTGCGGATAATAACCGTCAGATGCATATCGTAACAGATCCGTTGTATTTCGTTGTAGACGAAAAAACAAACAGCGTAGATCTTACAGATAAAGGTGTAGATTACCTGACAGGAAATTCTGATGATCCGGAATTCTTCGTTCTTCCTGATATCGCTGCACAGATCTCTGATCTTGAGAATCAGAACCTGAACGAAGAAGAAAAGCAGAATCACAAAGATGAACTTATGCAGAACTATGCTGTCAAAGCAGAGCGCGTGCATACTGTCTCTCAGCTTCTTAAAGCATATACAATGTTTGAAAAGGATGTTGAATATGTTGTAATGGACAATAAAGTTAAGATTGTTGACGAGCAGACAGGGCGTATCATGGACGGAAGAAGATATTCTGACGGACTTCATCAGGCACTTGAGGCAAAAGAAAGAGTAACGGTTGAAGCTGCGACTCAGACTTTTGCTACGATCACTCTTCAGAACTATTTCAGAATGTATAACAAATTGTCAGGGATGACAGGTACTGCTGAAACTGAAGCAGGAGAGTTCTGGGATATCTACAAACTTGACGTTGTGACTATTCCTACAAACAGACCTATTGCAAGAAAAGACCATAATGACCGTGTTTATAAAACAAAAAGAGAAAAATATAATGCAGTTATCGACGAAGTTGTAACTCTTGTAGATGCTGGAAGACCGGTACTTGTCGGTACGACTTCTGTTGAGATCTCTGAGCTTTTAAGCCGTATGCTTACAGGTCGCAAGATCAAACATAACGTACTTAATGCTAAGCTGCATCAGAGAGAAGCTGACATTGTAGCACTTGCAGGACAGCCTTCAGCAGTAACAATTGCAACAAATATGGCAGGTCGTGGTACCGATATCAAACTTCCTAAAGAAGTAAAAGATGCAGGTGGTCTTGCTATCATTGGTACTGAAAGACATGAATCCCGTCGCGTAGACCGTCAGTTAAGAGGTCGTGCGGGACGTCAGGGAGATCCGGGATCTTCTGTTTTCTATGTTTCCCTTGAAGATAATCTTATGAGACTTTTCGGTTCAGACCGTATCTCTAAGATCATGGATAAGATGGGTCTTCAGGAAGGTGAGGTTATTGAAAGCGGTCTTGTTTCAAGCTCAATTGAAAGAGCTCAGGTTAAAGTTGAAGAAAATAACTTCGGTATCCGTAAACGTCTTCTTGAATATGATGATGTAATGAATGCTCAGCGTGAAGTTATTTATACTAAACGTCGTCATGCATTGATGGGAGAGAGAATCGGTGTTGATATCATGAATATGATGTATGATGCTTCAAAAACAATTGTTGATACTTATTCTCCGATGAATGACTATGAGGAAATGAGTCTTGAAGTATTCAAAACATTTGCTATCGAAATGCCGTTCCCTGAAGATGAAATGAGATCTCTTAAACCGGAACAGCAGACAGATATGATATTTGATGCGGTAATGGCTGCATTCAAACGTAAAAGTGAGCATCTTGCTGAGGTTGCTTATCCTGTAATTGCACAGGTTTATGAAAACCAGGGTCAGATGTATGAAAATATTCTTATTCCTATCACTGACGGTAAAAGAGTTTACAATATCTCATGTAATCTGAAAGAAGCTTATGAGACTCATTGTAAATCAATTCTTAAAGAGTTCCAGAAGTCAATTCTTCTTCATACTATCGATGATTCATGGAAAGAACATCTTAGAGATCTTGATCAGCTTCGCCAGTCAGTTCAGAATGCTAGTTATGAGCAGAAAGATCCGCTTTTGGTTTATAAACTTGAATCTTACAGTCTGTTTAAAACAATGGTTGAGAATATCAACAGAAAAACAGTTTCTGTACTTATGAGAGGTCAGATTCCAGTTAGAGAACCGGAAGAAGTTCAGGAAGCTAAGATTGAAGAACATCAGGACTACAGCAACATGAAAACTGAAAAAGATCAGGTTGCTACAAGTGCAGATGGCTCGCAGTCTGTGGAAAAAGAAAAACCACAACCTGTAAAAGCAGCACCGCATGTAGGACGAAATGATCTTTGTCCTTGTGGAAGCGGAAAGAAATATAAGAACTGCCACGGTCAGAAAAAATAAAGACTATAAATATTTAAATATCAAAAGGTTATATCGGCTTATATTCCGGTATAACCTTTTTTATTTTTATTTTTAGATATATATGGTGAACAAAAGTGTAGTTTAATTGATTTATATTAAATAAAAATATAAGGAGGCATCGCCGGTGCTTAACTAAAATGTTATAAATTAAACAATATTTAATTAATTAATTTTATATCTTTAAATCACAAAATTGTTGTTATCGTGGTTGTAGAGTTGTGATAATTATAACATAATAGAAGGACAGGTAAATAATATTCCAAAAACAAACTAATCTTTTTATATCTATGAGATCTTATATTGAACTGGAGAATATGAAATTCTATGCTCATCACGGTGTACTGAGTCAGGAAAAAAAGATCGGAAATGAATATCTTGTTACATTGAGAATAAAATGTGATTTATCAATGGCATTGATTTCTGATAATTTACCTTCTACTATAAATTATGCTGAAATATATGAGGTAATAAAAAAGGAGATGAATGTTCATTCTGAACTTATCGAGCATGTTGCAGGAAGAATTCTAAGAGCTATTCATCTTAACTGGCCTCAGATTGAAGAAATCACTCTAAAACTTTCGAAACTGAATCCGCCTATTAAGGGAGATATTGATAAAGCATCAGTAATTCTTAACTGGGAAAGAAGAGTATAACCCAATAATAAAATCAAATATCAGAACATATATTATCGCAATAATATTATCATCAAGATTAATATTATTGCGATTTTTTATTGAGGCATTTACTATATGATTAGTCATAATGTTATGAAAATTTCAAATTCAAAATACTTCTGCCAGTGAACGGTTGTTAATTAGAAAGAATTTTATATATTATATTTGACTCTTTTATTTATATTTACGTATAATAAGCTGGGCTATGGTATTTTCTTTATACAGGTTCAACATTATTTTTGATATCTATTCTGATTAAACGGGTAAAAAAATTAAATCATTGATGAAAAAACTATTCTTTGCTATAACTGCGCTTTTAGCCCTCGTGGCAAATGATTTATTCTCACAGTCGATTGCGGTATATTTTGAAGTTATACCTGAACATATCCTTATGCAGCTAGATCCAAACCGCAGAAAAGATATGATAGATATGTTTCAGGCAGGAAAACCTGCAACTGCAAAAACAAGATTCGGCGGAACTGCTGAAGTTATTGCACTAACGGATAATTATCTGAAAATAGAATTGTCTAAAAGCAGCATGGTCGAGATGGCAATGCTTGGAGATACTGCACATTATATAGGTGTAATTCGTACTGTTTGTGCTCCGGCATGTGATTCCGAAATAGAATTCTATACTACGACATGGGAACCGATTACAGATATAAATATCGCGAAACCATTGCTCGAGAACTTCCTTGTTAATAAAATTCAGCCTAAGGAAACCTGGGACGGAGGAAGAAACATTAACCACAGGGAAAGAACTATAACCGAGGCAGATAAACAGAACATCAAAAGAGACCACAAGACTGTTGTTGCCGAAACTCCTGATTCAGAACTGAATAATAACACATCTACTGTAACATCCAATGAAAAGAAACGTGATATAAATGAGATTATAGATTTCGTTCCGGTAAGGTATGAATTTATAATAGAAGAAGGAAAACCTATAAAACAGATAAAAGCGTCCAATTCAATAAAGGAAATGATGTCGGATAAAGACTTTGATCTTATTAAATCAAAAATTTTGCAATCCGTAAATATTAATATTGTTGATTAATAAAGACTTAAGGTCAGTTTGTTGTTTTAAATTGTTATAAGAATAATAAGAGTTTTACTGAAAAGAGGTTTGAAAATCGATATCTTATTATCATATATCAATAAATAAAGAGTTAAATATATAAGTTAAGAAAATTAAAGATAGATATTATATAATATGTGTGGAATAGTAGGTTACATTGGACATCGTGATGCGTGTCCGATATTAATGAAAGGTCTTAAGAGACTGGAATACAGAGGTTACGACAGTGCCGGAGTCGCTTTGATTTCAAAAGACAATGAGTCGGATAACTATAACCTGAATATATATAAAGCAAAAGGAAAAGTTGCGGATCTTGAGGCAATGATGCAGAATAAAGATATCTCCGGAACACTTGGTATCGCACATACTCGCTGGGCTACTCACGGAGAACCCAACCAGACAAATGCTCATCCTCATTTTTCGGAAGATCATGATATCGCACTTGTTCATAACGGGATCATAGAAAATTATGCAACCCTTAAGGAAACTCTTAAGCAGGAAGGCGTAGAATTTACTTCTACGACGGATACAGAAGTTCTTGTTCAGCTTATCAGTTATCTGAGAAAGAAATTTTCGCTTGATCTTGTAGCTGCGGTACAGCTTGCTCTGACAAAAGTAATCGGAGCTTATGCGATAGCTGTAGTAGAAAAAAGCAAACCTGATGTTCTTGTCGCAGCAAGAAAGAGCAGTCCGCTTGTAATAGGACTTGGAGAAGATGAATTTTTCCTTGCTTCAGATGCTACACCGATTATTGAATATACCAAAAAGGTCATATATCTTGAAGACGAAGAAGTCGCTATCATAGAAAGAGGACATGAGATAAAAATCACCAATCTTAAGAATGTCGAAGTCACTCATGATGTCAGTGAACTTGATATGTCGATTGATGCGATTGAAAAAGGCGGATATCCGCACTTCATGATCAAGGAAATCTTCGAACAGCCACAGACAATTAAAAACTGTATGAGCGGTCGCCTTCATCCTGAATCAAACAGCATAATTCTAAGCGGAGTTATGGATAATCTGAGCCGATTCATTAATGCGCGCAGAATAATAATTGTGGCGTGCGGGACAAGCTGGCATGCTGCTCTTATCGGAGAACATCTTATTGAAGAATTCTGCCGTATCCCGGTAGAAGTGGAATATGCTTCCGAATTCAGATATCGTAACCCTGTTCTTAATCCTAATGATATCGTAATCGCAATATCTCAGTCAGGGGAGACAGCCGATACACTTGCGGCTATGCAGCTGGCAAGAAATGCCGGTGCTTTTGTTTTCGGTGTATGTAACGCTGTCGGATCTTCAATCTCCAGAATGACAGATGCCGGAGCATATATCCATGTAGGTCCTGAAATCGGTGTTGCTTCAACAAAAGCATTCTCCGGACAGGTGACAGTATTGATAATGCTTGCGCTGTGTCTTGCCAAATCAAAGAATACTCTTACTTCAAAAGAAATAAAAAGCAAGATAAAGGAACTGGAAAAACTTCCCGATTATATCGAACAAGCTCTTAAACTTGATTCTGAAATCGAGAAAGTTGCCAAATATTTCACATATGCCCACAACTGCATATATCTTGGCCGCGGATATAACTTCCCCGTTGCTCTTGAAGGAGCTTTAAAACTTAAGGAAATATCATATATTCATGCAGAAGGTTATCCTGCTGCGGAAATGAAACATGGTCCTATCGCACTTATTGATCAGGATATGCCAGTTGTCGTAATTGCAACGCAAAACGATATGTATGAAAAAGTGATCAGTAATATCCAGGAAGTGAAATCTCGTCAGGGAAGGATTCTCGGTATTATCTCCGAGGGAGATACTACGCTGAGAAATATGCTTGACTACTACTTTGAAGTACCTAAAGTTCCGAGCTTCCTGGACCCTATCATCTGCTCGATTCCGCTTCAGCTTCTTTCCTATCATGTTGCAGTAGCGAAAGGAAAGGATGTCGATCAGCCTAGAAATCTGGCTAAATCGGTAACTGTAGAGTAATTATTACGGCTCAGAAATATGATTTGAGTATACAAATCACAGATCAGATATAAAATGTGTCATAATTAATACTGAAAATTATTGTATTAATTATGACACTTATTTATATATATATCTTTATGATATAAAAATATTAATCCAACGTTTATTATTGAACTATTGTATGAAGAAAGTCCTTTATTATATAAAGAAAGTCTTAATCTTTATAAAGGTTATAATTATTGTCTTCTATAAATTAGCGTTGATGGGCATTGAATGGATAAAATCAGATAAATCAAGAAAGGCGTA
>CAMTON010000101.1 GCA_947074105.1 uncultured Bacteroidales bacterium | reverse complement strand
TTTTGCTTATCAAGAACCGTAAATCTTGTTTTCATAGGTTCATTATTTGTAACGCATTTAGGATTTGAGCATTTTACTATCCCAGTAATAATATCCGGAAGGCAAACGTTCTTCTTCTCTGCAACTTCATAATTACGTATGATATTAAGTTTGACGTTAGGAGCGATAACAGCAATTTTGTTTATCTCATCAGGTTCGAAAAACTTATCCGCGATCTTAATTATACCTTTATGTTCAAGTTTTTTACTGGCAAGATTATTTCCGATTGTGATATGATTTCTTATCTGATCCAGACCAAGAATATCAACCACTTTGAAAAGAACATTTGAGGGAATATGATCTATAACCGTTCCGTTTTCCAGAGCTGCCACTTCAAGCTCTTTCTTTGTATTGCATTTCATATATAGGATCTCTTAAATTGGGTTTTGAAAAAAAGATAATAATAACGAATTATAACTCCGGTATTTTTATGCCTAAATGTTTACATATAATCGCCTGACGAGCAAACAATCCGTTTTTTGCCTGCTGAAAATAATATGCCTTAGGATTATCATCGACATCGTAAGCTATTTCGTTGACGCGCGGAAGCGGATGAAGAATACGCAGATTATCTTTACTTGTCGCAAGCATGTCATTATGAAGAGTATATATGTTTTTCACCTTTTCATATTCCATAAGATCGGTGAAGCGCTCTCTTTGTACACGAGTCATATAAAGAATATCTGCCTGATCGATTACTTCCTGTGTGAAGTTTTTGTGTTCGTAGTATTTTATTCCTTTTTCGCGGCAAAATTCTTTGTAGCTTTCCGGCATTTTAAGTTCTTCCGGAGCAACAAAATGGAATGTCGGATTGAAAAAAGACATTGCCTGAAGCAGAGAATGTACGGTGCGTCCATATTTAAGGTCGCCTACCATTACAATTGTCAGATTATCAAGAGTACCCTGTGTTTTCCATATTGAATAAAGATCAAGCATGGTTTGAGTAGGATGCTGATTTGCACCATCTCCGGCATTTACAATAGGAACTTCAGAGACCTCAGATGCATATCTTGCTGCACCTTCAAGAAAATGGCGCATAATTATAAGATCTGCATAATTACTAACCATTTTTATTGTGTCTTTTAATGTCTCACCTTTTGAGGAACTGGTAGTTGCTGCATCGGAAAAACCGATTACACGACCTCCAAGACGATTTACGGCAGTTTCAAAACTTAATCTTGTACGCGTAGATGGCTCAAAAAAGAGAGTTGCAATTACTTTTCCGTCAAGAATCGTCTGGTTGGGATTCTCTTCAAAATATCTGGTTTGTCTAACAAGTGAAAGAATCTCTTCTTTTGAAAGATCCGTAATAGAAACAAAGCTCGCTTTATCCATATTATTTGTCGGTTTAGAAATTATATTTAAGAATTTTTTTGACATAAAAAAACCAATCGGCCCAAAATAAGGGTGATTGGTTGCTGTAAATTATAATATAATTTTCAGAAAATAAACATGTGTTCTTCTGTGAGAAGAAATAGTTATGTTTAATATGCTGAAATTTCTGTTTCATACTGTTGCAAAAGTAAGAAAAAAGCTAATATAGATTATATACTATTTAAAAAAAACTATCACCCTTCTTATAAATAAGGTCATATGGGATAAAAGTATTATTTTTGCATAGTTTTATAAAGTGCGTTATTTTTTTTATAAAATGAGTGCTTCATTATAATTATTATTCTGTTCTTTGTTATGCAATTAATGAAGAATCCATATTTTAAAATCAATTATTTAGAGAGTTAATTAATAATATATGAGTCCAAAAGTAAAATCTGTTTTCAAGAAAATCTTTATCGGCTTATGGGTCCTTTTCTTCATCGGTGTTATCGGTGTAGGAACGCTGTTTGTTATGATAGCACAAGGAAAAATAGGTTATATGCCTCCGATTGAAGAGCTTGAAAATCCTAAAAACAAGTTTGCGACAGTAGTTTTCTCTTCTGACAATGTTGAGCTTGGAAGCTATAGTCAGGAAAAGGAAAACAGGGTTTTTGTAAGATATAATGAGTTATCGCCATATTTAGTTCAGGCTCTTATTGCCACAGAAGATGCCAGATATGCAGAGCATTCGGGTGTCGATTTGAGAGCTATATTCAGAGCAGCGATAAAAACCGTGATATTAGGACAGAAGAACGCTGGTGGAGGAAGTACGATATCTCAGCAGCTTGCAAAACTGCTTTATTCTCCGAGCGCAGACAATAAGATGGAACGTGCACTTCAGAAACCAATAGAATGGGTGATAGCGGTTCAGCTTGAGCGTCTCTATACAAAGGAAGAGATTATCAATATGTATCTTAATAAGTTTGACTTCAACTATAATGCCGTAGGTATTAAGACAGCGTCTCAGGTTTATTTCGGAAAAACACCGGCTGAACTTAATGTGGAAGAAGCTGCTACACTTATCGGTATGTGTAAGAATCCGTCTTTGTTTAATCCTTTGCGTAGAAATGAAAGAACCCAACAACGTCGTAACGTAGTATTCGAACAGATGACCAAAGCAGGTTATCTGACTGAAGCTCAATCTGATTCATTAAGTCAGATTCCATTGACGCTTTCGTTCCATAAAGCCGATCACAAAGAAGGCCTAGCTCCTTATTTTAGAGAATATCTTCGTCTTAAACTTATAAAGAAGAAACCAGTAAGAAAGAATTATGCTTCATGGCAGGGACAGCTCTTTAAGGAAGATTCCATTGCCTGGGAAACAGACCCTCTGTTTGGTTGGTGTAATAAGAATTTCAAACCTGACGGTTCTCCTTATAGTCTGACATCCGATGGTCTGAGAGTCTTTACTACTCTTAATTCCAAAATGCAGAAATATGCTGAAGATGCTGTAGTCGATCACTTGAGCAAGGTGCTTCAGCCACAGTTTTTCAAAGAGAAAAAAAATCAGAAAACTGCTCCTTTCTCAAGAGATCTTACTAATGAAGAAGTAGAAGCCAGTATGAGACGTACAATGCGTCAGAGTGAGAGATATATAAGATTGAAAAGAGCGGGTGCTACGAGTGAACAGATAGAAAAATCATTCAATACACCGGTAGAGATGCAGATCTTTACATGGGACGGACTTAAAGATACGATAATGACTCCTATGGATTCTATCAGACACGTGAAATATTATCTGCGTGCAGGTTTTATGTCAATGGATCCTAGAAACGGTCATGTGAAAGCTTATGTTGGAGGTACTGACTTCTATAATTTCCAGTATGACATGGTAACTTCGGGGCGTCGTCAGGTAGGTTCGACTATCAAACCGTTCCTTTATACACTGGCTATGGAGGAAGGACGCACTCCTTGTGATATGGAATCGAATACTCAGCCACATCTAATGGATGAAAACGATCTTGCATGGCTGCCGAGAAATGCATCAAAAGCAAGAACCGGAGAGATGGTGACATTGCAGTGGGCACTGACAAATTCCAATAACTGGATTTCAGCGCGACTTATGAGTAAGCTTTCGCCTTATGCCTTTGTGAGACTTCTTCATTCATTCGGAATCAGAAATCATATTGACCCTGTAATTTCAATATGTCTTGGTCCTTCTGAAGTTTCAATCGAAGAGATGGTTACAGGTTATTCTGCATTTCCGAATAAAGGTATCCGCGTAGATCCTTTATATGTTACAAGAATTGAAGATAACAACGGTAACATTATTGCCGAGTTCGCACCTACTATGCATGAGGTATTCAGTGAGAATACATATTTCAAGATGATCCCTATGCTTAAAGGTGTAGTTGATGAAGGTACAGGTTCGAGAATGAGACGTATTTACGGAATCACTGCCGAGATGGGCGGTAAGACCGGAACAACCAATAATAACTCTGATGGTTGGTTTATGGCATTTACACCTTCTCTTGTTTCCGGAACATGGGTAGGTGGTGAAGAGCGAGCTATACGTTTTGATAATATGGCCCAGGGACAGGGAGCAAGTATGGCTCTTCCTATCTATGGAGAATATATTAAAAAGGTATATGCCGATCCTACATTAGGCTACAGTCAGGAAGAAGAGTTTGATATGACGAATGCCGTCGATCCTTGCGAAACAAAGAAAGTATTTGAAAAATACCCTTCTCTGCAGCAGCATAATTCTGATGCACCGATGATTGATGAAGGTATATTCGATTAATATTATTTTTTTAGTATAGAAACAGCTGTTTTCTTTATCTCCGGATAAAGTGAACAGCTGTTTTTTTGTATGTGAAAAGATTTGATCCGGAAAATATTAAAAAATAAAGACCGATAATTATAAACATAAACAGACAGAAACGGTTATAAGGAAATAATTATTAGGATTAGAAATTCCTGTAAAAAAGAGAAGGATATCCGAATTTTATAAAATGTTTTCGTAGAAAGATTTGATATGAAATGAAAAAAGAGGTAATGGTAATATGATTTAGAGGATTTTTATATTAACCTATATTATATAATATATTTATGATGAAACAAAAATGAAATAAAAAGATATAATTTAGTTAGTTTTTATAGCTTTTAGTCAATAAATCTTTTTAATTCGTTACTAATTCCTATCTTTGTCACTTCAAAATTAAAATTCTATTAACTATATAGTTTTACAATTAAATATGTACGTATGAAAAGAGACGACATTATTTTCGACATCATTGAAAAAGAGCGCCATCGCCAGTTAAAAGGTATCGAGCTGATCGCATCTGAAAACTTTGTCAGCGATGAAGTTATGCAGGCAATGGGCTCAGTACTTACCAATAAATATGCGGAAGGATATCCCGGGAAAAGATATTACGGGGGATGTGAAGTTGTGGATGAAAGCGAGCAGGTAGCTATCGACAGACTAAAAGAGATTTTCGGTGCATGTTGGGCTAATGTTCAGCCTCACTCAGGAGCTCAGGCAAATGCTGCCGTATTTTTAGCTGTTCTTGAGCCCGGAGATAAATTCATGGGGCTTAATCTTGCACACGGAGGACATCTTTCTCACGGATCACTTGTAAACTCTTCAGGTCTTCTATATACTCCTGTAGAATATAATGTTGATGAAGAAACAGGACGCGTAGATTATGATAATATGGAAGAAGTAGCACTACGCGAAAAACCAAAAATGATCATCGGCGGAGGTTCTGCATATTCTCGTGAATGGGATTATAAGAGAATGAGAGAGATAGCTGATAAAATCGGTGCTATCCTTATGATCGATATGGCTCATCCTGCCGGGCTTATCGCAGCGGGACTTCTTGAAAATCCTATTAAATATGCTCATATCGTAACATCTACGACACATAAGACACTACGCGGACCACGCGGTGGTATCATTCTTATGGGAGAGGATTTTCCTAATCCAAAAGGAATGAAAACTCCTAAGGGTGAAATTAAAACGATGTCTGCATGTCTTGATTCTGCGGTATTCCCAGGTATTCAGGGCGGTCCGCTTGAGCATGTAATTGCAGCCAAAGCAGTATCATTCCACGAATGTCTTCAGCCGGAATATAAAGAATATCAGATGCAGGTTAAGAAAAACGCTGCCAAACTTGCTGAAGAGTTGATCAAACGCGGGTTTAAAATCATATCCGGAGGTACTGATAATCACTCTATGCTTGTTGACCTTCGTACTAAATATCCTGATCTTACAGGTAAGGTAGCAGAAAAAGCTCTTGTAGCAGCAGATATTACATGTAACAAGAACATGGTTCCTTTTGATTCGCGTTCGGCATTCCAGACTTCAGGTATCCGTCTTGGAACTCCTGCAATCACTACACGCGGGGCAAAAGAAGATCTTATGGTAGAAATCGCAGAAATGATTGAAACAGTTCTTTCTAATCATGAAAATGAAGAAGTTATTTCTCAGGTACGTAAAAAAGTAAACAAACTGATGGAACAATATCCATTGTTTGCATATTAAAAAAACTGTTTATATTTATAAATATTCAAGCGGTGAAGCATTTTATTATGCTTCACCGTTTTTGTTTTTAACAAACAGGAACCGGGAATTGACCTTAACTCATGCTCTGTCATCATTATAATGATTTACAAAATGATATAAATCTCTTTCTATTTGTTTTTATATAAAATAATTACTGACGATTATGAAGCGAACGAAACTGTTATTTATATTCTTAATCTCATTCTTATATGTAGGAGCTCAGATAAACAGAGGCAGAAATTTCTATACTTCTGAAATGATAAATGTAATTTATGCGGCTGAGGATGCAGATTATATTTATGAAAATAAAGGAAGTTCAATTATTAAGGGACATGAGAACCTAAAATTAAGAAGTACAGAAAAAGGCGGTTTTTTTTCGTACAAGACAGATTTGAAGCGTAATGATTTAGCTCATATTTTTATTATTGGTTATGTGACGGACGGAAAAGTTGATAAAGGGAAAAAAGAAGTTTTTAATATTATTGTTAACGGTCGATTGATTCATACGGAACAGTTGAGAATTAAAAAAAGCGGATTTCACGAAATCAGTTATCTTTTACCTGAATCAATTTTAAAAGAAAGAAAAGAGATAATAGTCAAATTCGAATCTTATGATGAAAATTCCGTAATTCCGGATATATACTCCATAATACTTGCAGGAAGCGATAAATACAGAACCTTATACATGGAAAATTGATAAAAGTGATTGGCATAAAGTAAATTAGTATAACCAAAAGATATAAAATAAACAGACCATATTTACGTTACTTAAAATAAGTATAAAAATATCCCTTTATAAATTAAGTAATATGATTATTAAGGGGAAATATATATTTTTGAAGGAGAGAATTTATCACGCTTAATTACTTATTCAAATGAAAAACAAGTCTGCAATAATTTTACTTTCTGTATTTTCCTTTCTATTTGCTTCATGTAATATCAATTCTGAAAAATATACAATAGTAATATCCCTGGATTCCTTCCGATATGATTATCCCGATTCATGTGCTACACCAAATCTTAATAAGATAGCAGAAGCCGGAAGTTATGCTACAGTCTGGTCGGCATATCCAAGCAAAACAATCCCTAACCAGTTTTCTGTTGCGACAGGACTTCGTCCTATACGACATGGAATTGTCGATAATAGATTCTGGGATGATAAGGATAAAAGATATTATGATTATTCAAGACCTGATCTTAAAAACGATCTTTCTTTTTACAAGGGAACTCCGATTTGGAATCATCTGAAAGAAAATGGTATAAAATCCGGAATATTGTACTGGGCTGGAGCTGATATAGCTTTTAACGGTTCACATCCTGATTATTATATAACTGAATCTTCTTCAGAAAAGATAATGACACCAGAAGAGCAGGTTGATACTATAATATCATGGCTGAAATATCCGAAGGAAAATAGACCACGTCTGATAATGTCATATATGAAAGATATTGACAACATTACCGGAACTTATGGTCCTGAAACATCCAAGGCTTATGAATATGCAACAAAAATGGATCAGGTTGTCGGAAAACTTATGCAGGAAATAGAAAAACTGCCTTTTGCTAAAAAAGTAAACCTTATAATTCTTTCCAACCAGGGTAAGGCAATGGTTTCGCCATATCAGACTGTAAATATTTATGATTATATAAAGCCTGAATGGATAAGAGTCATAGAAGGAACTAATCCATTATTTGTATATTCAATAGAAGAATACAGAGATTCTATCGTTGATAATCTTTTCGGAAAAGATCATATCTATGTCTTCAAGAATGAAATGATACCTGATGAGCTCCTTTACAGAGGCAACAGTTCCCGTTGTGGAGATATTATGATTGCAACTGAGATCGGATGGCAGTTTTCACATGTAGCAGACAATGAACTCAGAGGAGAAAATGGTTTTTTTCCTGTTTATTCGGATATGAGGACAATATTCAGAGCACAGGGACCTGATTTCAGACAGAATTATGACGGAAGAGAGTTTTTTAATGTCGATATCTATCCTATGCTTGAAAAGATATTTAAAGTAGAGCATAAAAAGGTAAACGGATTTGTTCGCAGAGTTGAAGATCTTTTTACTGATTATAAAGAAGAAGTTATAGTTGTTGAACAATAATTGTTATTTGTTTTTAACCTAAATTGATATTATTACAAATAAAAATATTAAGTTTGGGGCAAATTGTTATTATTTAATTACAAATAAAAAAGTATCCAAAAAATAACTTTGTTATTAGCGGTTTAAAAAGTGCTTTAGATGGAATTGTATTCTTTAAAATTTAACCCTATTCTGACTCCTACTATATGGGGAGGTAATGAAATATGCAAATTTAAAGGTGTCGATGCTCATGAAGCCGGTATTGGAGAAAGCTGGGAAATCTCAGATTTGAAGAATGCCGAATCGATAGTTGAAAATGGCACATTACGAGGTGAATCTCTTGGAAGTCTAATACAGAAATACCAATCTGATCTTGTAGGAAAACATGTTTATGAACGTTTCGGAGATAAATTCCCGTTGCTGATAAAATTTATTGACGCATCTAATGATTTATCTATTCAGGTTCATCCTGATGATATTCTTGCGGAAAAAAGACATGGATCTTTCGGAAAGACAGAGATGTGGTATGTGGTAAAAGCAAAAGAGGGAGCCGGACTTTACTCAGGATTTTCAAAACAGATCACCCCTGATGAATATGTAGAAAGAGTTGAGAACAATACCTTTATGGATGTTCTTAAGCGTTATCAGGTAGATGCAGGTGATGTGTTTTTTCTACCGGCGGGACGTGTTCATGCAATAGGTAGCGGCATCTTCATAGCTGAAATTCAGCAGACATCTGATGTGACTTACCGTATCTATGATTATAACCGTCGTGACAGTGAGGGACATACTCGTGAGCTTCACACGGAACTTGCTAAAGATGCGATAGATTATGAAGTTCTTGATGATTACAGAACTCATTATCATCCGGATCTGAACGAAGCGGAGCCATTGGTAGAATGTAGATATTTTCATATCAATATTCTCGAACTGAATAAGGATATGCAGCGTGATTATTCAGATATAGACTCATTTGTGATCTATATGTGTGTTGACGGAAACTGTAATATTATAGATCAGAGTGGAAAAGTTACTACTCTCCGAAAAGGAGAAACATTGCTTATTCCGGCATGTATAAAAAATATTACTATTGATAAGATAGATTCTTCTGTCAAATTGCTGGAAATATATATTCCTTAAAAAAAATATTTTTTTAAATACGTATTAAGACTTCTTTTCGTCGGTTTTAAACAAACGATGAAAAGAAGTCTTAATTCTTTATTACATTTGTATAATGAATAATTATGTAAATATTGGATTTGGAATAAAAATGCATCCGAAAATGAATAAAATGACTGCAAATCTGTTTAATATAAGATATGAGAAAGCTCAATAAGTTTAATATCATATGTATTGTAATATTATGGATATTATTATGCATACTTGTGACGACAAAGGCAGAAAAGATCGGGACCGATACGATTTTATATATAATCATGTCGGCGGGATTTGTTTTTCTTCCTATTAGAAAATATTTTAAAAACAAAAATAAAAAGCCATAATGAGCTTTGCCTTTTTTGCTGATTATAAAAGTTAAAGGGTTTTATGTTATTTTTGTATCGTATTAGAATTTTGGGTTAGGATTATGGTGGAACCGGACCAGTTTGGATTATTGTCTAAAATAAACTTACCGCAAGACTTGCGGGAATTAAAGATAACAGATTTGAAAGAAGTTTGTCGTGAATTACGTGAATTCATAATTGACGAGCTCTCGGAGAACCCGGGGCACTTTGCATCAAGTCTGGGCGTAGTAGAATTAACTGTAGCTTTACATTATGTATTTAATACACCTTTTGACCGCATTGTATGGGATGTTGGTCATCAGGCATATGCTCATAAAATATTAACAGGAAGAAAAGAAAAATTTCACACAAACAGAAAATTTGGTGGTCTTAGCGGTTTCCCTTCGCCTTCGGAAAGTGAATATGACAGTTTTACAGCTGGGCATGCTTCAAATTCCATATCGGCAGCATTAGGTATGGCTATGGCAAACTCAATAAAAGGTGACGGCACTGACCGACAGGTTGTAGCTGTGATCGGAGATGCCGCAATTTCCGGCGGTCTTGCATTTGAGGGACTTAATAATGCATCTTCACATCCGAATAATCTTCTTATTATACTTAATGATAACAATATGGCCATAGACAAGAATGTCGGTGGTCTGAATCAGTATCTGGTTAATATAACCACTTCCAAGCAGTATAATAAGTTCAGATATGAATTATATCAGACTTTTAAAAAGGCGAATCTTATAAGTGAAGAGATGAAAGGGGCAATATTGAGATTCAATAATAGTCTTAAATCACTTATTACACGCCAGCATAATATTTTTGAAGGTCTTGATATTCGATATTTCGGTCCGGTTGATGGACATGATGTGGAGTCGCTTGTTCGTATAATTGATCAGATCAAAGATATGGACGGCCCAAAACTTCTGCATATATGTACAAAGAAAGGTAAAGGTTTCGCTCCTGCGGAAGAACATGCTACAATATGGCATGCTCCGGGAAAATTCAATAAAGAAACAGGAGAGAGAATAAAAAACAATAATGCCGATTCTCCGGCTCTTTTCCAGGAAGTGTTTGGGAAGACACTTGTCGAACTGGCAGACAATAATGAAAAGATTGTAGGAATAACACCTGCTATGCCCACAGGTTGCTCAATGACATATATGATGGAGAAATATCCAACAAGATCATTTGACGTAGGTATTGCAGAAGAGCATGCCGTAACATTCTCCGGAGGTCTGGCAGCGGAAGGCATGATACCTTTCTGTAATGTTTATTCCTCGTTCATTCAGAGAGCATATGATCAGATAATCCATGATGTTGCAATTCAGAAGCTGCCTGTAGTGTTCTGTCTTGACAGAGCGGGAATTGTGGGCGAGGACGGAGCAACTCATCATGGTGTCTTTGATATCGCATATTTCAGAGCTATACCGGGAGCTATAGTTAGTGCCCCGATAAATGAACATTGGTTAAGAAACCTTATGTATACAGCTCAGAAAAAAGCCGATGCTCCTTTTATGATAAGATATCCGAGAGGAAAAGGATATCTTAAAGATTGGAAATGCGAGTTCGCAGAAGTAGAGATAGGAAAAGGCTACTGTCTGAAAGAAGGTACTGATGTTGCTATTCTTTCTTTCGGTGCAATCGGAAATGAAGCCTTTAAAGCTATTGAAATGGCTGAACAGAAAGGTCTTTCAATTGCTCATTACGATATGGTATTTGCTAAACCTCTTGATGAAGAGCTTTTACACTCTGTAATGAGTAAATTTGATAAGATCATCACTATAGAGGACGGAGTCCTTAAGGGTGGTTTCGGATCAGCTGTTATTGAATTTATGGTTGACAACGGTTACAGCTGCAAAGTAAGACGTCTTGGTCTGCCGGATAACTTTGTAGAACACGGAACAGTGGAACAGCTTCGTAAAGCATGCGGAATAGATTCTGATGCTGTTTATGAATCATTAATTAAAGAGTGGTAATTATTTTGTAATTAAACATATTTATTATTATGAAAATAATAATTGCCGGTGCCGGCGCAGTAGGAACACATTTAGCCAAGCTTCTATCCAAAGAGGAGCAGGATATTGTATTGATGGATGTCGATGCCGATAAGCTTGAAGAATTACAATCATATAATCTTATGACTATAACCGGATCTCCGAATTCACTTAAAGATCTTAAGGAATCCGGTGTAAAAGATTCGGATCTTTTTATTGCAGTAACACCATCGGAAAGTCAGAATATTACGGCTTGTATGCTTGCAGCTAATCTCGGAGCATCCAAGACTCTTGCACGAATAGATAATTATGAATATCTGCAGCCTGAAAATAAAGAATTTTTTAAAAAACTCGGAGTAGACGAACTAATATATCCAGAAATGCTTGCTGCTCAGGAGATAATCACAGCTCTTAAGACTGCATGGGTGCGTCAATGGTTTGAACTTTACGGTGGAGCTCTTATTCTTCTTGCTGTAAAGATCAGAGATAACGCTCTTATCGTTAATCATCGACTTAGCGAACTATCAGGTGGGAATCATTTTTATCATGTAGCAGCGATAAAAAGAAAAGAAACTATCATTATCCCTAAAGGAAATGACAAGATTCTTAATGATGACCTTGTTTATTTTACGACTACTCCTAACCATATTGAGGAAATACGTATTTTATCAGGAAAAGAATACACACAGATCAAAAACGTTATGATAATGGGTGGTAGTCGTATCGCTATCAGAACTGCTGATTATGCTCCCGATTATATGAATATAAGAATAATAGAGCAGGATAGAGATAAAGTAAACAGACTTATTGAAAAGGTCAGGGATGCAGGAGTGATTCAGGGGGACGGACGTGATCCGGAACTTCTTAAAGAAGAGGGGCTTTCAGAATGCGAAGCATTTATCGCCCTTAGCGACAGTTCCGAGACAAATATCCTCGCATGTCTTAATGCCAAACAATACGGAGTTAAAAAGACAATTGCCGAAGTTGAGAATCTTACTTATATAGATACTGCAGAGTCACTGAATATAGGAAGTGTGATTAATAAGAAATTGATTGCCGCGAGCCGTATTTATCAGCTTTTATTGGCATCT
>CAMTON010000100.1 GCA_947074105.1 uncultured Bacteroidales bacterium | reverse complement strand
TAAAGCTACAATCCCAGATGTAGACTTTGTTATATAAACTCAGGGTGTTTAGATAGCACAAAGAAAAAAACCATATATTTCATAAGGCGCAAACGTAAATTTCATTAAGTTCTATATTACTTTTCTGTTATAATTTTATATAACACAGAAAGTCTTATTAAAGTTTTTGGAACTATTATTTATAAAAAGTCAATAGAATAATATAAAATAATAATATAACACCGGAAATGATATAGGCAGATAACAAAAAAGCCCTCATCGGACTGATGAAGGCTTTTCTGCTGTTTGTTTGTGAAAGTTTTAATTTCTTACTTACGCAAGTTAAGTTCTTTGATAATCGCACGGTAACGTTCGATATCTTTTGCTTTTAGATAATCCAAAAGACGACGACGTTTACCTACTAATGTTTTAAGAGCTCTCTGCGTGTTATAATCTTTGTGATTTGACTTCATGTGCTGAGTCAAATGAGCGATACGGTATGAAAACAATGCTATCTGCGCTTCTGATGAGCCAGTATCAGTGTTAGACTTTCCGTACTTCCCGAAGATTTCAGTTTTTTTCTCAGATGTTAAGTACATTCTTCTGATTTTTTAATTATTAAAAAATATTTTTGCGGTGCAAATATAGCTATTTACCTGTGAACCACAAACTATTATATCATTTTTAATCCTGAATAATATATAAATAATCGCTATTACTCAAATAATAATCGATGTTAATTGCATTAAAGTCATTATCTGTCATAATATTCAACAATAATCTGATATATTATACTCAGAGATTATTGTGTCAGCAATAAAATGAATATACTATAGTCCTGGGAAACAGATATATTATAATCGTAGATTTACTCTTACGGTTATTAATCTTTAAAGTTCTGAGTTTATTTTATTTCCGGCCTTACCGGTTTTACAATATCATCGATAATCATCAGTTCTTCTTTTCCGAAAGAAAGTTTCTCTGCACCTTTCAGATTTGCCTTCAACTGAGCTATTGAACTTGCCCCTATAATCACGGAAGTCACTTTACTGTCTCTTAACACCCAGGCAAGAGCCATTTCGGCAAGAGTCTGACCACGCTTCTGAGCTACTGCTGTCAGTGATCTTATCTGATCGATAACCTGATCGGTCAGCTGTTCTTTTTTAAGAAATCCGTCCGGTTTTGAAATTCTCGAATCCGCAGGAATACCGTGAAGATATCTGTCTGAAAGAAGTCCCTGAGCCAGAGGAGAAAAAGCGACAAAACCGCTGCCGTTTTCAGAAGCCTGCTCTATTATGCCGTCTTCCGGTTCGCGACTGAACATGTTATATCTTCCCTGATAAACAAGACAAGGAACATCGTGAGCTTTAAGATAATCGTAAGCTATGCGGGCTTCCTCAAGAGGATATTTTGAAATACCTATATAAAGAGCTTTTCCGCTTTTCACTATATCGACAAGTGCCTGCATAGTCTCTTCTACAGGAGTCACTCCGTCATAACGATGAGAGTAGAAAATATCTACATACTCCTGATTCATCCTTTTAAGCGACTGATCAATACTTGTCATAAGCATTTTCCGGGAACTTCCCGTCCCGTACGGACCGCTCCACATATCATGTCCGGCTTTTGTCGTGATAAGAATCTCTTCACGGGGCAAAAGGACCGAATCTTTAAGTATACGACCAAACATCTCTTCTGCAGCTCCCGGAGAAGGGCCATAATTGTTTGCGAGATCGAAATGAGTAATTCCGTTATCGAAAGCGAAATGAATCATTTCCCTGCAGGTCGCAAAACCTGCATTTTCTCCAAAGTTATGCCACAATCCCAAAGATATCTCAGGCAGTACGATGCCACTCTTTCCGCAACGGCGATATTTCATCACTCCATTATAGCGGTCCTTATCAGGAATATATACTGACATTTCTATCTATCTTTTTAGTTTACTGTTATAAGAAAAATTTTCAGGGGATTAAAAAACAGTGATAACAACTAATCTGTAAGCTTTTTCTCTGCATCCGCAGCTTTTCCAAAATCAAAATCTGCGATTACCTTATTCATCAAAGCCTCTATACTGTCATTACAAAGATTTCCAATACTTCCCTCATGCATATGATTAACGTTCTTATCGCATGTAAAGTTCCCTGCTTCGATATCTAATCCCACTTTTTTATAAGCATCCCTGAAAGGCATACCCTCAGAAGCCAGACGGTTTACTTCCTCAACGGAGAATATAAGATCATACTTACTATCGTCCATTATCTTTTTATTCACTTCGATATGCTCCATCATAAGATTCACCATCTTAAGACAATCTTCAATCTCATCAAAGACAGGCAGGAACACCTCTTTTATGATCTGAAGATCACGGAAATATCCGGAAGGAAGATTATTTGCAATCATCATTATCTGTTGCGGCACGCTCTGAATCTTATTGCATTTTGCTCTTGTTAGCTCAAATACATCAGGATTCTTCTTATGAGGCATAATGCTCGACCCGGTAGTAAACGCTTCATGAAGTTTTATAAACCCGAAATTCTGAGAACTGAACATACACGCATCAAAAGCAAGTTTTGATAAAGTACCGGCAATAGAACCGATAGCGGAAGAAACTATTCTTTCTGTCTTTCCGCGTCCCATCTGTGCATAAACAACATTATATGCCATCGAGTCGAAGCCAAGCAGATCTGTAGTCATCGTTCTGTTAAGAGGGAAAGAAGAGCCATATCCGGCAGCCGATCCAAGAGGATTACGGTTTACAACCTTGTAAGCTGACTGAAGCACCATAAGGTCGTCGACAAGGCTTTCGGCATAAGCGCCGAACCATAGTCCAAATGAGGAAGGCATTGCAATCTGAAGATGAGTATAACCCGGCATAAGTACAGCCTTATATCTTTCGCTCTGAGCGATAAGAGTATCGAAAAGCTGCTTCGTAAGCATAGTAATCTCATAAATACGGTGGCGCATAAAAAGCTTAAGATCGACAAGAACCTGATCATTTCTTGAACGGCCGCTATGGATCTTTTTTCCAACATCGCCAAGCTTACGCGTAAGCATAAGCTCTACCTGCGAATGTACGTCTTCTATTCCGTCTTCAATTACAAACTTACCTTCACCGATAAGATGATATATATTTTTAAGTTCAGCCACAAGCTCATTAAGTTCATCTTTTGTCAGCAGACCGATAGACTCAAGCATTGTGATATGAGCTATAGAACCCAATACGTCGAAAGGAGCAAGATAAAGATCCATCTCTCTGTCACGTCCGACAGTGAAACGCTCTATCTCCTGATTAACCTTTGTGCTTTTCTCCCAAAGTTTCATAGATTATATTCTTTTTGTGTTCCGGTGGCTAACCTCCGGTTTGCAGATTTAGAAAAGGGCTGTAAGAATAAACCATACAGCCCTTTGTCAAAATAAATATTTTTTTCGGATACAAGATCCTATCTTTTTGCTTTAACCGTTATATGGCAAAACAGCAAGCATTTCCACCATTTTATCAAGAGCTTCCTGAAGAGGCTTCGAGACCATAGGTTTGATAAAGATCGGAATATCCGCTTTTACAGTAAGTTTGATTTTACTTTCATTCTCTCCTAGAGAAACGATCTGAACCCACAGATTAAACTTCATCGGAGCATCTTCTGATTCAATTTTAATCGTCTTAGAAGGTTCACGCTCAATTATTCTAAGACCTATCTTTCCGACAGGTGAAACAGAAAATCTCACTGAATCGCGATCATATTCAAAATCGCTGATCTTATCCTGAGGAATACGGTCTTTCACCGATTCAAGATTATTCAGATCTGATAACTTATTGAATATCGCTTCCTGCGATGCTGGTATTGTTTTTACCGGACTTTCAAATGTTGTCATTCGTATAAATTATTTTTTCGGCGACCATGCTGAAGGATCTTTTTTCCATTCTTTCAATGTTTCAAGATCTTCTGTCTGAATATAGTTTGTTGCACAAGCTTCTTCAAGCACTGCATCATAATTACAAAGAGTCACAAGGTTAACGCCTGCATTTTTAAATTTCTCTGTAGCGACAGGGATAAGATATGAGAAGATAGCAACCATACCAAGTACTTCGCATCCGTCTTTACGGATTGCTTCAACAGCTTTAAGACTGCTTCCGCCTGTTGAGATAAGGTCTTCAACAACTACTACTTTCTGTCCCGGACGAAGATCTCCTTCAATAAGATTTTCCAGTCCGTGATCTTTCGGAGAAGAACGTACATACACGAAAGGCAAACCAAGAGCATCTGCTACAAGAGCACCCTGAGCGATAGCACCAGTAGCGACACCTGCGATAGCGTCTACCTGTGGAAAGTTTTCAAGGATTGTACGGCAAAGCTCTATTTTAATCAAAGTTCTTACATCTGCATAAGAAAGGGTTTTTCTGTTATCACAGTAGATAGGTGATTTCCAGCCTGATGCCCATGTAAACGGATTGTTTGGTTGTAGTTTTACGGCTTTAATGTTCAGCAGCTTTTCTGCTACAATACGTTCTAAACTTTTCATTATTGTTACTATTTAAATATTCTACAAAATAATCTTTCAATTCCCGATGCGGCAAAGATAATGAATATAATTGATATAAAGTTTACCTTATTATATCAACTCTTTTATTAAACACCTTTCATTTTTTAATATATGCTTCATATCCTACCGTGGAAGTTCCTAAAAAAATGATATATACATTACAATTTTTATGCGACTCTATTTTATAATATATATTCCTTTAAGATCTTTTATCGGAACGCTGATAACGGGAGCTCCGCAATAATAAGCTCCTAGCGTATAATGAGAAAAAGTAAACCTGACACTTGAATCCGTTACATTTATAGCCGAAGCAAGAGTCAGTTTAGGCTCCGTATTAAAACAGGAATCTTTATTCACAAAATATTTCTTAAGAAGTTCGTTTATCTGAACTTCTTTTGTATAATCGAGAATCTGCTCATTTTTCAGAAAACTGCCTGTCTTCGGGCTGTAATTAAACGATGTGAAAGTTGTTATGCCATGGGCTCCGCCGGCGTAGACATATGAAGTATTAAGTACGCTGATTATTTCATCAGTCATGACAAATAATGTATCGACACTATAAAGTTCATATATAAACTGCGGCATCATAGTATCAATAGGTTCTACTGAATCGCCGGCCTTAACTTTTGCTCGGCTCTTTTTCTGTTCGGCAAGTTTTGCTTTTTCTTCTGCCACATACTGACCGTATTCGGCAAAAAACTTGGCGGACTCTGTTTTTATCTGATCTGCCGCTTTTTTATTATCATCGGCAAGTCTCTGATTTAGAGGTGTTAGTTTTGCTTCTTCTTTTTTAACCGGAGATGTAAAGGTCAGCATCTTCTGATAAATAGTATAATATTTATTTTTTTCGTTATTTTCCGAATAGTTAGCCTCTACATTAAATTTATGAGTGCAGGATGCAACTACTGAGATTATTAGAAGGAATAAAACAGAGTAAGATAATTTTCTCATTTTTATCGTATTTAGATTTAACAATTACTTTTTATCATCTCTTTATCGAAATTTGTCATCTGAATATTTCGTATCGTATGTAAGCAACAATCACCAGCGAAATAAAAAATCACATAACTATAACAGATAAAATTCTTATCCGGTTATTATTTTATAAAAATTAAAGATAAATATTAATTAATTATTAAACGACTGAAGAGTTTTAAATAATGTATATCATTAATATTTTTCCTTTTACGATCTGAAAAACAATAAACCGGAATTCCGACACATAACTATGTGTAGTATTGCACCTTGCTGTGTGCAGAATAACACTTAACAAGATTCAGGTCTGCACACTGCAAGGTATAAGAACAAATCTCAGACAAAATTTCTTTTCTTACCGGCTTTATAATTAAACATAAATGCTCTTTAATTATAAACATTTAGTCCTCAATATTGTAAAAATGATAAGTTGGTTTAAATTTTAACAATATGAGTAAAATAAGGCTTCTGTCAATACTATTGCTGATTATGTTTTTAATGCCGTTATATCCTGATATAAATCAGGATCAGAACATCATACATGATGATGCTGACAATTATTTCAGCGGCAAAAGGCTTTCGGATTCCGCTATAGTGAATATTTTCAGAAGTATAGCGCCAATGACTTTCAACGCCCCTGACGTACCGCGTTTTACATTCATCGGTAAGGACAGAAAGTTTTATTGCGGCATAGGAGGATTCATTAAAGGAACCATATCTTATGATTTTCCCAATCCTATAGAAAACCCTCTATATTTCATTACGAGTGAGATTCCGATGAACAACAGTCATGCCAATGAAGGTCTGTATCAGATGAGTGCAGGAAGCAGTAATATATTTTTCAACTTTGTAGCTCTTCCCGGTTCGAAATATCAGGTTGGAGGTTATGTGAATTTCAATTTTGAAAATGACAATTACGGATTAAGTCTTCAGTATGCATATCTTACTTTCGGCGGACTCATGGCCGGATATAATTATTCCACGTTCTGCAATGAAGAAGCAGCACCTCCGACAATAGACCTTGAAGGGCCTCCTACTCTGCCCCTGATTCTTAATACTGTGGCGAGCTATCATTACGACGTTAAGAACTGGCGTTTTTGTATAGGTATCGAAAATCCGCTTACCAGCGCTACAATTAATGAGTATACCGCTCTTTGCAACAATGTTTTGCCTACAATGCCAGCTTATGTACAGTATAGCTGGAATGATAAGAGCTCAATGATAAGAGCTTCAGCTGTTGTTCGTACTCTTCAGTATGAAAATCTTGCTTCTGAAAACAGAAAATATAAGACAGGCTACGGTTTCCAGCTTTCCGGAAAAGCGGAAGGAGAGAAACTTGTAACATATTTTCAGGGTATAGGAGGTAAAGGAATAACATCATTTACCCAGGATATGTATGATCAGAACTACGACCTTGTGCCCGATAAAAGAGACGAATATGAACTGAAGCTGGTTCGCTCATGGGGCGGAATGCTTGGATTTCAGTATAATTTCTCCGACCGTCTTTTTGCATCGGCAACATATTCCTATCAGCATTTTTATGCCAATCATTATGAGGGAGGCGAAAAACCATGGGATGAGCAGATCAAATATCTGAGTTACACAGTAGCAAACCTGTTCTGGTATGTGACTGAGAATGTCACATTCGCACTTGAATATATCAACGGTATAAAACATTCTATGGGCGACGTGACAAAAAACAACAACAGAATACAGACGATGATTCAGTTTAATTTCTAAACGTAAAAAACAGAGAGTGCCCTTTTCAGTTGGCACTTCTTATTTTTTCGGCTTCTTTCATCTGCTCAATCTTTGCAAGATACGGCTGTTCCAAATGACATTCATTTAGAAGTTCCTGATTATAGAACAGTTCTTTTGACAAACCATCGAATACTATTTTTCCGTTTGATATCGCTATTGAGCGTGGACAGAGTTCCCATACCATTTCCAGATCATGAGTCGCTATTACACAGGTATGGGTGAAGCTCTTTATCTGATTTATGAGAAGACGCCTGCTGAAAGGATCAAGGTTTGATGAAGGCTCATCCATAAGAAGAATCTCAGGTTCCATTGCCAGTACAGACGCTATGGCTATACTTCGTTTCTGGCCGCCCGAAAGATGAGATGTTATATTGTTTTTAAGTGATTCACAACCTACTCTCTGCAGTGCCATATCGGTTCTTCTTTCCACCTCTTCCTTTGGCAGCCCCATATTTATCGGTCCGAATGCTATCTCATCGGATACAGTAGGCATAAAGAGCTGATTATCGGAATTCTGAAATATAAATCCTACTTTCTGACGTATGAATTTTGCGGTTTTTTCGGTAACGAAAGTATTGCCGATATCTATAGTTCCTTTCTGCGCGAATTTAAGAGCGTTCAAGAGCATAAGAAGAGTAGACTTTCCTGCTCCGTTTGCTCCTACAAGCGCAACCTTTTCACCGTGTGTGATAAGAAATGATATGTCATCGATGGCTTTTGCTCCGCCATAGTACGAATATTCAAGATTCTCGGTTTTAATATAATGGTGACTCATAAGGTATCGGTTTCTTTGTTTTATAAATATCAGAACATGTTGTTGATAAAGACAAAAGGACGGAAAAAGCGCAAAAAGCCTATTATCAGTATCGAGACAATACAGAAAACAGTATCACTTCTTTGCCACTTGTTTTCAGAGAAAGTCTTAATGTCGCCGTCATATCCCCGCGCTATCATACTGTAGTTTATCATTTCTGCTCTCGAATATGTTTTTATAAGAAGTTGAGCTATGAAAACTGACCATAGCTTTACCGGAAATTTATTTTTACCGTATCCTCTTGCTTTCACCGAATTTATTATCTGCGCCAGCTCCTCGAGTAATACGATTATATATCTGTAAACGAAAAGAAGCTGAGTTACGAGCAGTTTCGGTATTTTCAGTTTTTCCATTCCTCTGCATAAAGGGATGAATCCCGAAGAAAGTATAAGAATCATGGCTGCCGTAACCGATATATATCCGCGAAGTATTATAGTGAAGAATGACAGCCATCCGTAGGAAATAATAAAGCCGTTGATATTTATTGCAGGCCGCCTGTCAAGGAGCGGATTAAATGCCGCAATGAAAAAAACAAAAAGAAGAAGATATTTTGTCTTTCTGAAAATATAAGACAGCGGAATATTTACCAGCAACGTAAGCAGTATCACTATTATGGCATAAGGAATGGTATCGATGATATTGAAAACCGAAAAGGTAAGCATCGAAAGAAGAAAAAGAAAGCATACTATTATCCTGGACGCAGGATTGATCCGGTATCTGCTTCCTCTGTCAATAGCATCTGTCTCTATTCCGCGTATCTCCGATATTACTCTGTCAAGATTTTCCATCTACTGTTTTTTATATTTGAATCAGTTCTGCCGCGCAGACTGCTTTTTCTTCTTTCTGTTTATGATGAGTGTAATTATAACTGTCAGAATCAGAACGAAAATCGCTCCGGAAACTCCGGCAATGGAAGTCTGCGCCCTTTCGGAGGAAACAGGCGACGATTCATCTGTATTGTTTACCTGATAATCGGGAAATATTGATGTTATGTTCTGAAAGTTTTCTGTGATTATATTTATACGAGGCTGTTCTTTCTCAGCCTCTGCCACTTCTGTCTTTTCGATAGACCATTCAAGCCCGTCGGGATTTGATGAAGCAAACCAGCTTAATACGCCTCCTACAACGAGGGCCAGAATGGCGAATGTCCAGATCAGTTTCTTATAACTTCTTCCCGAAGATTCTTTCTCAACCTCTCTCTGCATAAGTATTTCCGGCTTATATCTGAATATGAAGACAAGAATTGCAGCTGTTGCCACACCTTCACCAATTCCGATAAGCGCATGTATTGAAATCATGAAAAGAAGAAATTTTCCGAAAGGCAGAGATGTGATTCCTGAAGACAGAGTTTCAAGTGTTACACAGAAAGCTCCGAGTTCAAGCCCTATAAGACATGTTATGATTGTAAAAAATATCATACCCCCGACGGGCCGTTTACTAACTGAATCCGTTTCAATATATCTTGAGCGGTATCTTCTCAGAAAAGGCTGCATAATCAGCGGATAAGCCACAAGACAGGTCATCCCGGCCATATTGATTATATTCCATCCAAGTGCCAGTATTCCTCCGTCGGCAAAAAGCAATGCCTGAATTATTATCACAGAGGTGAGGGTAAGAAAGGCCGGCCACGCTCCAAGAAGAGAGGCAAGCAGCACTCCTCCCACTATATGACCGCTTGACCCTGTACCCGGTATTGTGAAATTTATCATCTGAGCGGCAAAGACAAAAGCTCCGAGCACTCCCATAAGAGCCGCATTGACATGAGTATGGGATTTTCTTATCCTGTATGCTGCCACCGAAATGAGTCCGGCAGCGGCTATATCTCCTATTATGGCTACAGGTGCAGAAAGAAGAGCGTCAGACATGTGCATATTACAAAGTATTTTTAATTTTCAGTTTTTATATTTCATTTCGCAAAAGCGATTATTTTTTATAACATAAGTTCTTCAGCCAAGGTTGTCGTCGTCGTCAGTTTTTGATTTTTTAAAAACTATTTTACCGAAAATATATGTCACAAGCCCTCCGGCAAGAAATATTATTATCGAGAAAACAAGAACTGATTTCCCGCCACCGGACCTGAGAAGAAAAGGAATTGAAAAGACTCCGATAAGGGCGCCTATCTTTCCTATTGCAGCAGCTACTCCGTCACCGATCGTTCTTTCCTCCACGTCATATATCATCGACGGAATTACAAAAGTCAGTAAGTGAGGGCCGGCATTCAGGGCAAATTCAAAGAACATAAATCCCGCAAGCGAAATCCATACCGGAAGATGAAGCAAATATCCCGTCAGGAGAACTCCAAGACCTATAGCGGCAAGTAAAAAGCCGAGAGTCTGCATACATATGTAATTGAACTTTTTCTGAAGCAATATTCCCGTGACAAATCCAAAGATTATAAACAGACTGATAAAAGCTGTTGTCTTTACGGAGAATACAACACGTTCAAATTCCGAAAGATGGTCAGGTTCCAGATTTAGTGACAGGACTAGTATAGGAGTAAACATACCGATGCCGTAAACTCCGACACCTTCACAGGCCCATGGTAGTCCGCTGAGAATTATTTTAGGAAGATTCTTCAGTGAAAGGAATTTTTCACTGCGCTGTTTCTTTTCATTTCCTGAATTTTCAATAAAACACTGAGCCGCCTTTCCCGGCACCACATCAGGCCCTAACAATATCTTTATATCCTTTTCCGCCTCTTCTGTCTTTCCGTTTATGATAAGCCATTTCGGACTTTCCACAAATCGTATTCTTGTAAGAATCATGATTAACGAAAGTATCACCGATAAAGCTATCAGATAGTTCCAGTGACCGGGATCATTTAATACCTTAAGAACAAAAAAACAGATGCCTGCCGTCAGAACATAACCCAGCGACGAGCATCCTTTTATTATTCCGACCATAATGAATCTCCATTTCTTTGGCATTATCTCAGATACATAAGCCGCATCGATAGCATATTCAGAACCGATACAGCAACCTATGAAAAATAATATCACTGTAAGAATCACAGTATTGTCGGTGAAAAGAAGAATCCCCGAAAGAATGAATATAATAGCCGGTCCAAGTCTGAAAAACAAAAGATAGCCGTATTTTTCCGTGAGTTTACCCACTATGATTGAGCCTGCTATTATTCCGGAAAGTTCGGAAACGCATATCATTGATTGTCGGAAAGAACTGAAGTCATCATGAAGACTTATTTTTATAAGAGGCATTATGACACCAATAAGAGTGGAAAGCACAGCTCCGAGCAACTGCCCGCATGATGCGACCAAAAGAACTCTGATATGTCCCCGGCGCAGAGGCATATCATCCATTTCTTTTATGCTGCTGTTATCCATAATATTTTTCTGTCGGTCTTAAGCAAAACCGTGAAAATCTTTTTCAGATCAGTTGTCTTCTTTTTCCTTATCGGCTTTCTCTTTTTCGCTCTTTTCTTTATTCCATTTGAAAAGTGGCAGAAGAAACAGCCATGTCGCTATACAGAATGGCGCTGTCAGTGTAGGCAGACCGAATGGTGTGAAAAGAATATCCATTGCTGCCTGAACAAAAACGGTGATAACAATTCCTACCACACACCATATAGATGACTTAAGATTCGTAGTATAGAATGTGGAACCGAGAGCGATACCGGTAAGTACGGGGCTGAAACCGAACAGACCGTTTTCTATATCAAGCCCGACAGCCCGGAATATTATTGCAATTAACAGCGACAGCGCCGAAGCTATCATTGCCCACATTGCCGAATATCGGTTCGAGACAAAGAGGGCGACAATGAAGAATATTCCCGTTATCCAGGAATTAACGAGAAAGACCTGTCCTATACCTTTAAGCCAGTATATCACAAGGCTTCCAAAACTCATATTAACATCAAAGTCGAAATATCCCGGTAACAGAGGCGTGGCAAGATGCTCTACATCAAGTTCCTTCATCGCTCTTGCCGCCAGAAGGAATATCCAGGTAGAGAATACGAAAGGAAAAGTAAGTGAGTTTATCTTATAAGGTGCAAGAAGATTGTTGAATCCGACTCTTACCCATGTACTCATTGCTGCACAAAGAATAAGTGCGGCCCATGAATAGAAGTTACTGCCTAGAAATGTGAAAATACCGCATCCGACAAGAGCTCCGTTGAATCCCCACAGGCCTATCTCTCCGTCCTTTTTCGGTAGACCGAGCAGAACCCCGGTAAGCGTTGATACTACCACTCCACAGATACATCCCCATCCGACGTGTGGCTGTCCTTCTTCGAAGGAACCCCATATGATTCCCGCAAGAAACAGCAGACCGGTAAGAGCATTGTTCTGAAACATTACCTGTGCTATTCCTTTAAAAACTGTTTTTACAAAGTCAAAGGTAAATACTTCTTTCGCGGTATATTTATCCTGTGTATATGCATCCATATCAGTTATGATTTATATTGAACATATATGTTTGAATTAGATATTTCAGATAACCGATAATTTCCGGAACAGAAAAACAACAGTTGTCTGCATCCATCTATCTCCACGGAAACTCATCCGGCATACAGACTCCCTTTATAGCCTGTCGGACAACCGAACAGGCAAATCTTAATGACCTTTTTATAAGTCCGCTGTTTTTTCCTGTTATCCTTATCATCAG
>CAMTON010000099.1 GCA_947074105.1 uncultured Bacteroidales bacterium | reverse complement strand
CGATCTCTCTCGATTGCGGATGCAAAGGTATGGCAATTTTTCAGTCCTGCAATAGCCTTGAAGTTTATTTATTTCTGATGATTCAGGTAATTTTACAACATGCAAATGATAGGCTTCATTCAATCAACAAGTTACGAACATATTACAAAATGAATTTATTTTCAACTTTTATACACATTAACACTTATACTTTTATTTTCACGCCATCATTTTTCAAATATCTCTTCATGACTACCTCTTCCCCGGGATTAATATCTCAAACAATCATTATTATTTAACTTATATACATATTTATTTCTCCGATTCCATATATTCCTTTCCCGATTTACCATGTTCTGTTTCTGGTTATCCTTTCAATTCAGTCAAACCGCCTATATTAAATTAAATCCACTTACTAAGATCACTTACTAAAATCACACTTTCATGTTACCTGATAATATCTCATATACAGACCAAATAATCATATAAATAAAAAAAAGGACTATTCCGGATAAACCGGGAATAGTCCTTTCGCAATTATGAAGAAAAAATCTAACAATGCATTGCATTATACAATGCCGTGTGTTAAATACGTTAGTTATTATTTAATAGCAACTTTAACGCTTTTTCCGTTAGCTGTTACAATGTAGATACCAGTTGCAAGATCCGCTTTAGCAGAAACTTCCTGACCGTTTACAGAGAATACTTTGTAATCTTCAACACCGTAAACTTTAATCTGTTTTCCTTCTACTACTACGAAGAATGCATCTTTAGAAGCAGTCACATCTTCGATTCCTGCAGGAATACCAGCGTAAGCAAGTTTGAAGTTATCAAATCTCAAGTAGTTACATGTAGCATTTTCAGCAACGATACCAAATGAAATCTTACCAGTGTGAGAATCAACAGTTACTGTATAAGTAAGTTCACCAGGAGTAAGTGCAACCTGAGGGATTTCAGTGTCAATAACATCTCCGTTATCATCTACCTGAGGAATATAGTTAGGATCGTCACCAATTACCGGCTCAACAAGATACTGACCTTCGATAGCTGCTTTAACACCTTTAGCAGGAGCCCAGTCACCATCACAAAGTACAAGGTTAACACCTTCGATTACAGAGTTGTCACCCTGAGTCGCTGAAGCATCAACAGAGATAGAGTAAATTCCGTTTGGAACAAGCACTGTCTGATAAACACTTACATCAGGAATATTGCTGCCGCTAGAAACCCATTTTTCACAATAGTAAGTATCAGTTTTATCACTGAATCCGTCATTATTCTGAGTAGCCATACCATCATTTACCCAACCAGAGAATCCGTCTTCAAATCCAGGATTGATAACCCATGCTGTGTAATCAGAACCAGTTACAAGAGCAGAATTTCTGATATCCCAGATAGCTTTAACCAATCTGCTGTTTGCTAATTCAAGGTTTGCAAGATCTCCATCTTTCATTAGCTCAAGAACTGCATTCAAAGCATCGTCAAATTCGATAAGAGCTTCTGCAGTATAGTCTCCATTCATTTCATCCTGTGCTGCAATAAATGCATTTGCAAAAGAGATAGCTGAATTAAGCTGAGTATTAAATGCTTCAAGAGTCTCAACATTTGAAGCAGCATCTGCAAGTACTTCATCAACATTAACGACAATGTTAGCCATCATCTGGTTGATTTCTTCAAAGTCACAAGAGAATTCAGAAACTGTTTTGTAAACTCCTGAATGGAAGTCAGATAATAAAGATACAGCTTCGTTAGCTTTTTCAGTTGCCTCAATAAGAGCTCCTACAGCTGTTTTAACATCTTCTACAGTAAGACCATCCTTAGCAGCAACTTCTTTAGCATCAAGAATAGCCGAAGTTAATGTTAATTTATCAGCAACCAACATCTCTTTTTCAAGAACTAGTTCTGCATCAGCGATACGATCATTAAGAGCGTTAAGGTAGTTAGCTTCCGGATTTTCATTTCCAATATAGAATAATTCGAAATCATCAACCAAAGTCCAGTTACAAGAAAGTTCTCCGATATTTTTAGCTCCGAAGCGAAGTGTTCCGCCTTCTTCTACAAAGATTCCGTCAACTACGTACTGAACCATTGTTCCGTCATTAATATCATCAGAAGTTTCGCCACCTGCAAGACCTCCGTTATCAATATATGAATTATAGATACCTGTCTGTTTTTCGTTCACACCAGCACCGTAGATTACTGCATTTCCGTTAGGAAGAGCAGTCTGAGAACCACGAGCTTTAGCCTTAACAGTATAAAGTCCTTCCGGAAGACCAGTAATTTCCTGGTTGTAATCGAAGTTGATATTAGCCGGAGTAGATCCCCATGCCTCTAGAGCTACGTTATTATTGTCAAAGCATAGGTAACGTCCGTTACCACCTTCATTCCAGCAGTTCCATCCGTCGATTTTATTATAGTCACCAGACGCAGTTCCTTTTTCAATTGTTGGATTTGCAACAAGTAAAGTAAAGTTTGCAGCGTTGTCTGCATTTGCAGTTTCTGCACCAGAAAGGATATAATCTTTTGCGACTTTGTCAAATGAAGCAATAAGTTCAAGAACTTCTTCCATTGTAGCATCAGTTCCATCCAATGCACCAATACAACCGTCTTCGAAATCATAAAGAAGTTCTTCATCAAAACCAAGGCTGTATAGTCCGTCAAGCTGACCGTAAAGATCATATAGAGTTTTCATATCAGCTTTTGAGCTTTCTGCCAAAGAGATAGCAGCAAGAATTTCCTGATATAGATCATAATAATCATCCTGTGTTGCAGAAGCATTAGTTTTAAGTTCCGCATATGCAGTTGCATATTTACCGCTAGCGCCAAGAGGTGTTCTGTATTCACCAACGATTACGCTTTTAAACACTTCAGGATTAGCATAAGGAGAAAGGGCCTCTTCAATCTAAGCCTGATAAGCAGCGATCATATTATCAGCTTCTACAAGATAGATTCTGAAATTGTCGAAGCAGATCCAGTTTGCAGTTGTTTCTTCACCTCTGAAACCGAAAATCAAATCTTCGCCTTCTTCAATCTCAACGTCAATAATAAAGAATTCTGAAATAGGTTCATTATTATTTCTTAAGCTGTTGCTGAAATCTTCAAGAAGCGGAGTTGAGATTCTTACGTTTGATGCATTAGCAAACAAAGAAAGACCTTCAACATGTTCATGAACGCTTGACTGCTGCATACCTTTAGCACCTACAGAGATCTGATATTTTCCTTTTGGAAGATCAGCAACTGTCTGATAAACCGTAAACGTACCAAGGCTTCCACCGTGAGACACCCATTTTTCGATAGCTTCAGTTCCGTCGAAGTAACCTACTCCTTTTTCTTTTTCAAGACGAACCTGTGTCTGAGCACCAGTTGAAGAACCTTCATTTGTAAAATTGTCAAGTTCCCATCCCTCGAATGTATCTTCGTTCTCAAAACTTGGATTTACAAGATATGAACTTGTCACATCAATTCCTCTGATGTCGTCAACAGATGCGAAAGCAGTTGTCATTCCTGCAGACATAGCAAAAATTGCAACCAGTCTTTTACTACTGTTTAAGTAATTTTTGTGCATAATAATTGGATTTTAAGATTGAAATAATTTTATGTTATTGTTTGATTTAGTTTTTTGTGCCAATAAAATATAACAAAGCGCTTTTTGGGCTGACGCTTTTATCAGATTTTTTTGTTTATATCATAAAGATGATGGTTTTGTGTTTCTCTTTAATATCGTGTCTGTTTCTTAAGGTTATAATATATTTTGTGTTAATTAAACAAGCTAAAATAAGTGCCAATTAATTCTTTAAAGGGTTATCACCCTTAATAAAACGCTCAAATATATAAATATTATTCATATACTGATGTTAATCACGAGATTTTATTTACTGATTTAGCAAAAAAAAACACTTGATATTTCAATCATCTTATTTAAAACGAATTACAATAACAAGTTTAGCTATTTAAATCATTGAATCAAAGGTTTAAGGATAGTATTTTTGCATTTTAGGCAAAGAAAACCTCCTAAATTGAAAAAATGATATAAAAAACCAAATTCAATATAAATTATAACAAAAGTCCACATTCCTTTTTTAACAAAAAAATGCCTGCTCTGAACTTTTTTGTCTCAGGCAGGCATAATATTACAGATATGTTGTTTGATTATTCGCCAAATAAGGTAGCTTGTTTATCTTCATTATCCGAAGAGATATCCGACACTCCTCCCTCTTCAGAAGAAGCCGACTCTTCCACACGAACTGTCACCGATGCATCTTCAAGTGGTTCAAGTTCCTCTACCTCTTTTACCTTATATGTCGATACCCTTTTACCTTTTGCCTTGAATGTACGTTCAATCAGTTCCTCACCCGTGATTATCAAAGGAGCTCTGAATGAATCATGGCCACCGAAAGTGAATCTGAACTGAGGAACCTTATTGTCACTCAATGCCATAAGTATTGATTTCTGATTTTCTCCCACGAAATTCTGTTTTCCGCTTTTTGCTTCAAGCTTAAACATCTTTATATATACGAACTTCTGATCAGCATCATATACTACTGCCGTCCATAATTTATGCGGATCATATTTCTCGATTCTCAGGATATTTGTCTCATAATGATTAGTGACATCAAAAGATGAAATATAAAAATCTCCGTTTTTCAGAATCACAAGTATTGAATCTCCTGTGTTGAATTCTCCGAGAAGCATACCTCGTCCGTCATTATTAAGACGATGTACATCCCAGTCAAACCACACCTGACGTCCGCCCAGAGTAGATTTACCCTTCTCCTTCAAAACTATACGGTGAACCTCATTCTTGGTCATTATATTACCCATCGAAGAACGGCCTTTAATGGCAATATCGGCAAAATCGATATCTGCCTGAAGCTGTTTCATTCTCGGCTTTGGTTTGAATGTCACTCTGAGTATATCTGTCTCACCGTTAGGGTTAGCAGTAAAATGCACGATTCTTGATCCCGGTTTTCCCTGAGTCATATCATATTCCTTATCTCTCGTAATCGAAGTAACGTTAAAACGCTTCATATAATGAAGCCCGTCTTTACCGTCACGATATACCACATTATATATGGTACGCGTATCATTCTTACGGAATACATTAAGATAAAGCACATTCTTTCCGACAAACATCTTATCACTTACTTTCACGATCTTATATTTACCGTCTTTAAAGAAGATAATGACATCATCAATATCGGAACAGTTACATACATATTCATCTTTCTTCAGATCCATCCCTATAAAACCGTCTTCACGGTTTATATATAATTTCTGATTTGCTTCCGCAACTTTTGCAATCTCGATAGTATCGAAGCTGCGTATCTCTGTTTGGCGCGGATAAAGTGCACCGTATTTATTTTTAAGATGAGTGTACCAGTTGATTGTAAACTCTACGATATTAGCAAGGTTGTAGTCAATCTCTTTTATCTTCTCATTGATCTTCTTCATAAGCTCATCCGCCTTATCGGCATTGAACTTAAGAATACGTCCCATCTTAATTTCCATAAGACGCAGGATGTCGTCATCATTAATCTCACGATAAAATGACGGTTTGAACGGAGTAAGACGTTTATCGACATGAGCTATCGCCTGTGCCATATCCTTACTGTTTTCAAAATCCTTATCCTTATATATACGTTCCTGAATGAAAATCTTTTCAAGAGAAGAGAAAAGAAGCTGTTCAAGCAATTCACCCTTCTGTATTTTCAGTTCAAGTTTAAGAAGTTCAAGAGTCGAATCCACATTAGTCTTCAACACCGAACTCACATTAAGGAAATGAGGTTTGTTCTCCTCTATTATACAACAGTTTGGCGAAATACTTATTTCGCAATCCGTAAACGCATAAAGCGCATCAATAGTCTTATCAGATGATACCCCCGGAGCAAGATGAATAAGAATCTCAACCTCTCCTGCCGTATTATCGTCAACTTTACGGATTTTTATTTTTCCTTTATCGTTAGCTTTCAGGATAGAATCTATTACCGATGAAGTTGTTTTCCCGAAAGGAAGGTCGACTACCGCAAGAGTCTTATTATCTTTTTTCTCAATCTTAGCTCTTACTTTCACACTGCCGCCACGTGCTCCGTCATTATATTTTGAAACGTCGATCATACCTTTTGTCTGGAAATCCGGATAAATCACAAACGGATCTCCTTTAAGATATGATACCGCGGCATCGATAAGTTCATTGAAGTTATGAGGAAGAATCTTAGATGAAAGACCGACTGCGATACCTTCCACTCCCTGAGCAAGAAGCAACGGGAATTTCACCGGAAGAGTTATCGGTTCTTTGTTTCTTCCGTCATACGAAAGTTTCCATTCGGTAGTCTTTGGATTGAAAAGCACCTCAAGGGCGAACTTCGAAAGTCTTGCCTCGATATAACGTGGAGCTGCAGCTCCGTCGCCTGTAAGAATGTTACCCCAGTTACCCTGGCAGTCAATAAGCAGGTCCTTCTGACCAAGCTGCACAAGAGCATCACCTATTGAAGCATCACCATGAGGATGATACTGCATTGTATGACCAATGATGTTGGCCACTTTATTGTAGCGTCCGTCATCAAGAGCCTTCATGGCGTGAAGTATTCTTCGCTGCACCGGTTTCAGTCCGTCATAGACATGCGGTACGGCACGTTCAAGTATAACATAAGAAGCATAATCGAGAAACCAGCTCTGATACATTCCTGAAAGATGATGTTTCACCTCAGGGTTTTCAATATCAACAACTTTATATGATGAGTGTCTTTCTTTTTCGTTATCGTTTTCGGCAACCTCTTCTCTTTTCACAGAGTTATCTTCATTTAGATCTTTATCGTCAATATTACTCATTTCTATATTTTTTAGCCTTTATAATAAGGTGTCTGAGTGCAAAAGTACAAATATAATCAAAAAAAGTGTTTACTTTGCACTCTCTAATAAAACGCCTTAAACGGCTACATTACACAATAATAGAGATTATATAAGAAATAAACTTTAAATATATGGCACAACAGGAAGATGTTTTTAAAAAGCTGGTTTCACACAGTAAGGAATACGGATTTGTTTTCCAGTCAAGTGAAATCTACGATGGTCTGTCAGCAGTTTATGACTATGGTCAGAATGGTGTAGAACTAAAAAACAATATCAAGAAATACTGGTGGGACAGTATGGTACTTCTTCACGAAAATGTAGTAGGTATCGACTCTGCAATCTTCATGCATCCTACAATCTGGAAAGCATCAGGTCACGTTGACGCTTTCAATGATCCTTTGATTGACAATAAAGATTCTAAAAAACGTTATCGCGCTGACGTTCTTATCGAAGACCAGCTTGCGAAATATGACGACAAAATAAATAAAGAAGTAGAAAAGGCGGCTAAGAAGTTCGGCGACGACTTCAACGAAGACGAATTCCGTTCTACAAACAAAAGAGTTCTTGACAATCAGGCTAAGCGAGTTGCTCTTCACGAAAGATTCGCTCAGGCTCTTAACGACAGCAATCTTGATGAACTTCGTCAGATCATCGTTGACGAAGAGATCGTTTGTCCTATCTCAGGAACTAAAAACTGGACAGAAGTACGTCAGTTCAACCTTATGTTCTCTACAGACATGGGTTCTACAGCTGAAGGTGCAATGAAGGTATTTCTTCGTCCTGAAACTGCTCAGGGTATTTTCGTAAACTACCTTAACGTTCAGAAAACAGGCCGTATGAAGATTCCTTTCGGTATCGCTCAGATCGGTAAGGCTTTCCGTAACGAGATCGTAGCGCGTCAGTTCATTTTCCGTATGCGTGAATTCGAACAGATGGAAATGCAGTTCTTTGTACGTCCGGGTGAAGAACTTAAATGGTTCGACCTGTGGAAGCAGACTCGTCTTAAATGGCATAAAGCTCTTGGTCTTGGGGATCAGAAATACCGTTTCCACGATCACGACAAACTTGCTCATTACGCTAATGCGGCGACTGACATCGAATTCCAGATGCCTTTCGGTTTCAAAGAAGTTGAAGGTATCCATTCAAGAACTGATTTCGACCTTTCAAGCCACGAAGAATATTCAGGAAAAAAACTTCAGTATTTCGATCCTGAACTAAATAAATCTTACGTTCCTTACGTAATCGAAACTTCAATCGGCGTTGACCGTATGTTCCTTTCTGTGATGGCTGCGGCATACACTGAAGAAAAACTTGAAAACGGAGAAACTCGCGTAGTTCTTAAACTTCCTGCTCCTCTTGCACCGGTTAAAGTTGCCGTTATGCCTTTGACTAAGAAAGACGGTATGCCGGAAAAAGCACGCGAAATCATCGACGATCTTAAGTTCGACGTTAAATGTCAGTATGACGAAAAAGATTCTATCGGAAAACGTTACCGTCGTCAGGACGCTATCGGTACTCCTTTCTGCGTAACTGTAGATCATCAGACTCTTCAGGATAATACTGTCACTATCCGTCACCGCGACACTATGCAGCAGGAAAGAGTAGCTATCGATCAGCTTCGCTCTATCATTGTTGATTATGTTTCACTACGCAATCTTTTGAAAAAAATCAAAGAAGACTAAAAATAAAGAGATAAAAGACCCGGTATTTATCGGGTCTTTATAAATCTTATGCTTTTTTAGTTTTGTGATTATATTTTTGTGATTTATTTTGCACGTTATAAACAAATTACGGTATAAATGAGAAATACTAAACAAATTCTATTATATCTATTAGTCTCTGTACTGATGGTTTCTTGTATTAAGGATGACGATTCTGAAGACTACACTGTGTGGCGTGCAGAAAATGAAGCATTTTTTAATCGAATGAAGGATTCTATTGATCCTGCTACGGGCAAACATGTGTATGACAGCATCCCATCATTAGCATATCCTCAATATTATGTATTATATAGAGAAATAACACCGGGACCTGCCGACAATACACTAAAACCGTTATATACAAGTACGGTAAGTGTTGATTATTCAGGTCACCTTTACAATACGACTACTGATTTCGATGAAGGGAACATGGTATTTGTAGTAGGAAGAGGCACATCACAATACTCTATTATAGCAGGTTGGACATGGGCTGTTATGCAAATGACTGTCGGTGATAACTGGGAAGTTATAATACCTTGGCAACTTGCATACGGAGCTAATGGATCAGGTTCTATTCCTCCTTACTCTACTTTAGTTTTCGATATGACATTAAAGCAGATTGTCAAATACGAAACCGGTGCAAACTGGTAATTGCTTCGTTCTTAATAAGCATTACAAAATTTGCATATAAAGCTATTCAAATTAATAAGACTTCAAAAAGCATCAATACGGTCAGTCGTATTGATGCTTTTTTTATACAATGTAAAAGAATATAAGAATCAAGTTTAATGGTTTTGACTTACCAACTTTTATTGGACAAAAGCTAAGCAGCATTTGATGATTTTGTTCTTTCTTTTCCCTTTTTATAAAATTAAGTTTTTTAGCTTAACTCATTTCCATGTAAGATTAGCAACTTCGTTACAAATTCAGAGGATATATTAAATTTAAAATCAGATATAATCATATTTTTAATTTATTGACCGATTTACTTTTGATAATTTTAACACACCAATACTAATATTAATCAATTATATTTTGCATATTTTATATTAATAAAAATCATTTTTAGATTTGTTCCGTCAATAAACAAAACAAAAAATGAGATTAAAGAAATTAGGAAGCGAATCTATGAAAGTTGAATTCAATCTAAAAAGAATTCTTTTAGGTTCTGTCATTATTCTTCCGATGATTTGTGCAAAAGCACAGTACGTTGAAGTAACACCTCAGGTCGGGGTTACGGTTAACAAAAACACAATGTTTGCGGCAGGCGCTGGTCTAAAAGCCGGAGCTGACGTAATTTTCGGTTTCAACAAACACCTTGGAATCCAGACAGGTCTTTTCTATACTCAGAGAAGATCTTCGGGTGCGGGAACAGATGTGATAAGAGGTCACAGAGAAGGAAGTACCGAAACCGAATATTATTTCTGTACGGTAGAACCTAACGGAACAGATTATTCCGGATCAAACATCAACCGACTACCGGCAGACTTTATCGTAGAAGGAGGATCAATGCGTCATATTGAAAAACGTAACGATTTCCTTCAGATTCCGGTGAGACTTCAGTATTCGTTAAAAGTATGCGATAAGCTTAAGTTTGATTTCGGAGCAGGGGGATATGTAGGTTACGGAATCTCCGGTAAAAGAAAGGAGTATATCACCGATTGGACAGTGGGAGGAATGCCTTCGACAAATGATGTTACGGGAAATCCTTTCAAATATGGTGATGACAGATTTGATTACGGTGCATCATTCCTTTTCAGAGTACAGTCGAATAAGCTAAGCATAATAGCAGGTGCAGATATCCGACTTCATGAAAGAAATGCGAATAAAGACCGCACCTATTATTTGGGAGCAGGATATTCTTTCTAAGATATACACAAGAGACAAAGGCGGTGAATCTACAAAAATGTATGATTCACCGCCTTTTTTATTTTCAATATTTCCCGAAAATAAAGATCATCCGAAATAATCAAGCTCCTTTGACTTCTCAAGCACTATCTTACAGAACGCGGTAAGAGATTTCTTTATATATGTATTCTTAAGAGTTATAAGCCCGGCATTCATCTTGTAGCCTGTCTCTTTTATAGGTATCGCCTTAAGTTCCGGATTCCCTGTGATTGTAGCCTGCGACAACACTGTGGCCCATCCCCCCCTTTTGATAAGCTGCAACAGAATATTCACTTCATTAAGTTCGATAGCCGGTCTGATCTTAAAACCTTTCTCGTCCGACACTTTATCAAATATCGTTCTCGCGGTAAACTCGCGCGAAAGCAAAGCGAATTTAGTCTCCTGAAGTTTATCAAGAGATACCGATTTCAATGCTGCGAAAGGATGATGCCGGTGCACTATTACCGAAAGTCTGGATTCAAAAAGAAAAAGAGATTCAAATCCCGGATTACCGGCAGCCGGCAGAAATGAGAGAATCAGATCAACATCGTGAGTCCGTAAAAGCTCAAGAAGGTCGTAAGAACTGCAATATACTATTTCAAGATTCACGGCAGGATACCGTTTTGAGAAACTCAGTATGGCATCTGTAAGAAGCGGGCTCAGGCTGTAGGTCACTCCTATCCTGAGAGTTCCTGACTCCATATTACGAAGATCCATAATTTTCTGTTTCCCAATTTCGGCATCAAGAATAGTCTTTTTTGCATAAGGAAGAAATGCCTCTCCCGCCTCAGTCAGTAAAACCTTCTTCGCTATACGGTCGAAAAGCAACACTCCCAACTCATCTTCAAGCTGCTTAATCTGCTGTGACAGCGTACTCTGCGTCACAAAAAGAGTTCTTGCCGCTTCGGTAAAACTTAACCTTTCAGCAGCCTCAGCAAAATATTTCAATTGTCTCAATTCCATCGCTATCGATCGTTTTTACTAATGGATAATATAGAAATTTCCCTTAATACAAATCTAATCATATAGTTTCACTCTTAATAAATTTGTCCCGTCAATTAAGAAAAAAACCATTATGGAAGACGAAAACAAACTAAAAAGAATATCAGGATTTCTTTCCGAATACTCCACGACACTTATGGCTGTCGGAGTTCAGACCTCAAGAGTAGTAAAGAATACATCACGTATAGCCGAGGCATTCGGTATAGAATCCGATATGACCATATTTCAGAAAACTATAATAATGACACTGAGAGACAACAAAAACGGTAAGACTTTCAGCAGTGTCAATAAGATCAGACCTATGGCCCTTAATTTCTTTATAAACTCAAAACTCAGCACTCTCAGTTGGGACATATATGACAACAAACTTTCAATTCAGGAAAGTGAGAATAGATTTAATGATATAATTAATGTTCCGAGAGAAAAAGATATCACCGTGCTTATCCTCGTAGCCATAGCCAATGCTTCATTCTGCCGCCTTTTCCAGGGCGACTTTATCTCTATGGCAATAGTGTTTTTTGCCACACTTATCGGTTTCGGCATACGTCAGATACTGATGAAAAGACACTGGAATCATCTTGCCGTATTTCTGATCAGTTCATTTACAGCGTCAATGGCAGGCAGCACCGGATTTCTTATGAACTGGGGAGCGACTCCCGAGGTAGCTCTCGGCACGAGTGTATTATTCCTTATCCCCGGAGTCCCGATGATCAATACAGTGATGGATATAATAGACGGACATGTGCTTTCGGGTATATCAAGATTCATAAATGCAACTCTTCTCGTAATAGCTATCGCGATAGGCATCTCACTTACTCTTGCAATAACAAAAATCAGCGCTCTTTAAACCACGACATATATATGACAGACTTTACATTTATAAAAGAAATACTTCTTGACGGACTTTTCGCGGCTCTTGCCGCAACCGGCTTCGCGATAATATCCAATCCTCCACGCAGAGCCATAATGATATCGGCTTTTCTTGCCGCCGTGGGACACGGACTGAGATACTTTCTTATTCATTCCGATCTTTTCGGAATGAGGATCACAATAGCCTCCTTTTTTGCGGCTTTCATTATCGGTATCATTTCAATCGGTTTTGCCAAGAGAATACATTGCCCCGCAGAGGTATTCTCATTTCCATCACTTCTTCCTATGATTCCCGGCATGTACGCATATAAGACACTTCTTGCCATAAACCGTCTTCTTCATTCCGAATCGGGGGGTGCAACAGAATATATTATAAACATATTCCAGAACGGACTTACAGCGGTATTCATTCTTTTTGCTCTTGTGCTGGGAGTATCGATACCGGTATTTCTTTTCCAAAAACACAGTTTCTCCATGACAAGGAGGAGCTTGATATCAGAACAACATGCCGTAACAAAAAGCAGAATCT
>CAMTON010000098.1 GCA_947074105.1 uncultured Bacteroidales bacterium | reverse complement strand
ACCAGTTATTTATTGTAGAGACGTGGCATGCCACGTCTCACAGAATACAAAATAAAATGTAAAGACATGCCACGCCTTTACGGAGGTTATAATATTGTAGAGACGTGGCATGCCACGTCTCACAGAATACAAAATAACATGAAAAGGCATGACACGTCTCTTCAGAAAGATTTGAAAGCAGTTTTTCGGGATTACATCATTATTAAAATAAAAAAAATTACAATATGAAACTTTTTGACGTATATCCGCTTTTCGACATTGAGATTGAAAAAGGCAAGGGCTGCCTTGTGTATGACGACAAAGGAACGGAGTATCTTGACCTTTACGGCGGACATGCCGTGATATCTGTAGGTCATTCTCATCCTGACTTTCTTAAAGCAATCAACGATCAGGCAGCAAAGCTTGTGTTCTATTCAAATTCCGTACAGAATCATCTGCAGAAAGAGCTTGCCGAAAAACTTGGTAAAGCATCTGGTTATGACGATTATCAGCTTTTCCTTATCAATTCGGGAGCTGAAGCAAATGAGAACGCGCTGAAGGTTGCGTCTTTCCATACGGGAAAGAAAAAAGTGATAGCTTTCAAAAAGGCATTTCACGGAAGAACCTCTGCAGCGGTGAAAATCACCGACAATCCTGCTATCGTCGCTCCTATCAACGATAACTTCGAAGTTGTGTTCTGCGACCTTGATGATATCGACACTGTGGAAAAAGAGCTTAAAAAAGGTGATGTATGCGCCGTTGTTATTGAAGGAATAACAGGTGTCGGAGGAATTCATATTCCTGAAAAAGATTTCCTTGTAAAACTTAGCGAACTTACAAAAGAGCATGGCGCGGTATTGATTCTTGATGAAATACAGTCGGGATACGGACGAAGCGGTAAGTTCTTTGCTCATCAACACGCCGGAATACGCCCTGATATGATAACAGTGGCAAAAGGTATAGCAAACGGTTATCCGTTCGCTGCCGTGCTTATAAGCCCTGAATTCAAGCCTAAATACGGTATGCTGGGAACTACCTTCGGCGGAAATCATCTCGGATGCGCGGCTGCTATTTCTGTGCTTGACATTATGGAAAAAGAAAATCTTGTGGAAAACGCGAAAGAGGTCGGCGATTATCTGATGAGTGAGCTTAAGAAACTTGATATCCCTGATCTTAAAGAGATACGTGGTGAGGGTTTGATGATAGGTATCGAATTCAACGGATCGGCAAAAGAGGTACGTTCAAAACTTCTGTTCGAAAATAAAGTGTTCACCGGAGCTGCAGGAACTAATGTGATCCGCCTTCTCCCTCCTCTTTGTCTTACGAAGAAAGATGTGGATACATTTATTGAGAGATTTAAAAAATCGCTGTAAGAAGAAGAAGATAAATATATTTGCAAAATATTGTAAACAAAAAAAGAACAAAGGGAATTATTCCGTTTGTTCTTTTTTTTCGTTACTAACATTTTCAACAAAATGTAATATGATAAATTTCATTTTCTCTTATTATTGTATATTGTCATACAATGACAATATACATAATTAAATTTTGCGTGCCTTACAAGTTGTTATAGTAAAGACTAGCTTAATTCAACGATCACGTCAGTTTCAGTGTCTGTGAATTTAACCTTACCTTCTCTCGCAAGCCAACCCAAAGCAAGATAAAGATCTTTATCTTTTAGTTTTGTAGCTTTTTTAAGAGCTTTATAAGTCTGTTCTTTCGATTCGTTTAATAGATTCCAAACCAGACCTGCATTAGCTCCAATTGTTTCCTGATTCATAACTTTACAATTTAGATTAGACAATATTATTTAATCGTTTATACAATAATAGTAATTTTTATTTTATTTATCTATTTATTATTATAAATTTAATATTATTTTCTAATTATAGAGGATTATTTTAGTTGATTTGAATCTTTTTTCACTAATTATCCATATCATAACTCATTAAATCAGAATCTTTATTAAACTTTATAATATAACGACTTAATAACAAATAAATGTGTCAATAGGTTGTATTGAAGATAAAAATTCCGAAATTTTAGGTGTAAAACGTTAAGAAAGAGCACAATTTAAATAATAAAGGATTCTTAATATATGAATTATTATTCACTTAATTAATCGTTATGCATTTTAACGTCAATGGTAATAAGGTTCAATAAAAGATAATATTGATTGAGTGTATTTCTGAGATCAGATCATGGTTATAATTTTATCAAATAATCAATAATTATAATATATAACTACAAGCTATCCGGTGTTTTGTTCAGAATCGCATTGTGGTGACATTCTCTGAACCGGCATATTTTTCCAGAAGATCACATATAAGGAGAGCAGCTTCATCCAATCCCCTGTCTCCGGAATATCCGTTAATAATAATAAGTATATGACGCGTGTCAAGAGATATCTTTGTACGCTCTTCATCGCTTGTAGGCGAACCTATGGCACTTTCCTGGTCCTTATATACAGGAAGGTTCTCTATATTGAGAAGTCCGCGACCTATAGCATGAAAGACTTCATCTTTCTCTCCTTTTGTAAGTATTAATGTTTCACCGACGATCTTGTCTTCATCAAAACCGCCGATAGAGTAACCTGTCGATATTGAGACATAGTTGATGATATCGACCAGGGTATTGATCTTATATAATGACTTTTCCTTAAGTACTCTTCTACAGAGAGCTTCAGAAGAGGGACGATAACGGTTAGGCTCTTTTCCAAGCGCTTTATATGCATTTCTTGTCGCTTTTATAGCCTCTTTCTTGTTAATATCCCCGATTTTCATATTTTCTGAAAATTCAGCAAGCATCTTATCAAATTCGATCCATAATTCAGGACAAAAACCGGTATTTACAACATCCGCACTTATAACAGTACCTTTAAACTCCGGTGCTTTTTCTTTTATTATATCGGAAACTATTATTTTTTTCATCAGTTCTGAGGTAATGATTATTTTATTCTACAACAATATACAATTTAAAAATATGTTATATTTAAATAATTATAATTTATTGCTTAAATTTGCAGAATATAACTTAACAGAGAGATTTTTATTCAGACTATTTGCTTTTTATTTTTCATCACAGAATTAAATAATAGCTATGGATCTCAACGGGGAGGAAGAATTTATAAACATCATTACTAAACTACCAAATACTGCCTTGAAGTCAGAATAAAGCCTATTTCACGAATATCTTTTCACATTAGAATTTTACTAAGAACGTAATAATAACAATAACTAAATTTACAAAAAATGGAAAAATCATTTTCAATCTCAAATGCTATCTCTACAGGATGGCAGGCTACTAAAAAAGACTGGCTGGTATTTGTAGGTCTTTTTCTTGCAGTCTGTGTAATATCAATGCTTATATCAGTACCGGATCTTATTTTTAAGAATCCTGTAATCACAGCTATTTCTTATGTAATAAGTTTTATATTCAGTGCTATCTGTTCTGCCGGACTTACAAAACTTTATATTGAATCGGCAAAAGGTAATGAGATAGACTTCCAGCAGTTCAAAGACAGCATTGGCAGAGCCCTTTTCATGTTTATTGCATCTCTTGCTTACGGTGTAGCTGTTATAGTAGGAACGTGTTTCTTTATCATTCCGGGTATCATGCTTGCTATGAGATTTTCAATGGTAACTTTCATCATCATAGATCAGCCTGAACTGAGCATTATAGACGCATTCAAAGAGAGCTGGAAAATGACAAAAAATCACGGGACTCAGATTTTCGTTCTTTGCCTTTATGCTATCGGAATAACAATACTTGGCATTATTTGCCTTTTTGTTGGAGTTTTCTTCGCAATGGTATGTTATACTCTGACTTTTGCAGCTGCTTACATCCAGCTTAAACATGATCAGAAAGACAGAGAGGTTTATCAGGACGGTGTAGTAAATTATCAGGTGTAATTATATAACCAAACATAACAAAAACGGATATTATCATATTTGAATTATGATAATATCCGTTTTTTTATGTCTTTATATTTTGTAGAGACGTAGTATGCCACGTCTCTAAATAAAATTATTTATTCTTCAGAAGAAGCTCTTTGAAATCTGCATAGGAGCCTGAAAGCTCAACCGTATCTTTCTTTCCTTTCATAAAGCCCTGAAGCGATTCGGGAATCTTTACTTCCTCTTTTACTATAGGCTCGACAGTATCCTTGAATTTAGCAGGATGAGCAGTTTCAAGGAATATCCCTTTCTCATCTTTTTCAAGAAGCTGTTTCAATGCAAGGAAGCCGCATGCACCGTGAGGGTCAAGAAGATATTTATCTGTTTTATACACTTCCGACATCGTAGCCGCAATCTGAGCATCGTCATAAGTAACAGCATCTATCTCTGCAGCAATAGCATCATGAGAGTTTCCGAAAATATCTATGATACGGGCAAAGTTGCTCGGATCACCTACATCCATCGCATTTGCGATAGTCTGAACAGATGGTTTCGGAGAGTATTCTCCTGTCTTGATATATTTATAGAAGATATCGTTCTTATTATTCGCCGCAATAAATCTTTTTATCGGAAGTCCCATGAATTTTCCGAAAAGGCCCGCTGTGATATTTCCGAAGTTTCCTGAAGGAACACATATTACCGGTTCCATATCCGGATTCATCTTTCTGAACTGCGCATAAGCATAGAAATAATAGAAAGACTGAGGAAGGAAACGCGCGACATTGATTGAATTAGCCGATGTAAGGAACATCTGTTTATTAAGATCTTCATCCATAAACGCTTCCTTAACTAGTTTCTGACAATCATCAAATGTTCCGTCAACTTCTATCGCCGTAATATTACGCCCAAGAGTTGTAAACTGCTTTTCCTGAATCTCGCTTACTTTTCCTTTCGGATAAAGAACAAAGACTTTTATTCCTTCTACTCCAAGGAAACCGTTTGCTACGGCACTTCCTGTATCTCCTGATGTCGCAACAAGAACATTGACAGTCTTATCGCCTTTTTCCTGAGAAATAAAATATCCGAGTAGTCTGGCCATGAATCGTCCGCCTACATCTTTAAATGCAGCCGTAGGACCATGGAAAAGTTCAAGTGAATATATGTCCTCAGTTACCTGAACAAGCGGAATATCAAAATTCATTGTATCATAAACGATATCTTTTAGTCTGGCTTCTTCAACATCTTCACCGAAGAAAGCCTTAGCCACTTCAAAAGATATCTCCTGAAGAGTCATATTAACGATATTATCGAAAAATGACTGAGGAAGTTTATTGATTTTTTCCGGCATGAAAAGACCGCGGTCAGCGGCAAGACCTTTTATCACAGCATCTTTAAGAGATACTTCCGGGACGGCCTTATTTGTGCTATAATATTTCATATAGGATATATTTTTAATTTTTCTTTTTACAGGTAATATCTTATGTTTATCTCTGTGATAACCATTAATTTTCAATCCGGTTATATTTTTAATACGGATATCTGACTCCTGAATGTAAATATCTTATCGTTATTTGAAAGAGAATAAAAGACGAATGAATTCATCGCCTGACAACAGACCCGCAGAACCTTTTGCCGCACTGAATTCGTCATATTCCTTTACGTTGTCAGAGTTTATGTCGCGTCCCCAGATAAGGAACGGCACAGGATCCGAGGTATGAGTTTTCAGTTCTGTCGGTGTAGGATGATCTGGAAGAATTGCCACCATAACGTCTTCTTTCCACTTTGATATTTCTTCGATTATCGGTTTTACTACACGGTCGTTAAGATATTCTATTGTTTTTATCTTAAGTTCCACATCTCCCTCATGTCCTGCTTCATCGCTTGCTTCGATATGAAGGAATACGAAATCTTTTTCCTTAAGCTGTTCGAGCGCTGCAGCTGTCTTTCCTTCGTAATTAGTATTATAAAGTCCGGTAGCACCTTCAACTTCCACTTTATCAAGTCCGGCATACACTCCGATGCCATGAATAAGATCGACAGCGGAAATGACAGCTCCTGTATTTATCTTATACTGATCTGTCATCTTCTTCATAGAAGGACGATATCCGAGAGACCATGGCCAGATACTGTTGGCCGGATCTTTGCCCTCTTTTATTCTTTTAAGATTTACAGGATGATCTTTAAGCAATTCCTGTGAATCAAGTATCAGCTGAGTAAGGAGTGCAGCAGTTTCGGCTGCTTCAGGAACTTCCGGTTTAGGAAGGACTTCTTTAAACGGAGTTCCGGGAACGTCGTGAGGCGGAGTACATGATACACGTTTGTCTCCTCCTTTTATTTTCATAAGATGTCTGTAGGAAACTCCGGGGTAAAAGCTTACATAATCATTACCGAGTTTTTCCTCAAGGAAATTAATAAGTTCGGCAGCTTCGTCGTTTGAAATATGTCCGGCAGAGTGGTTTTTAATCTTACCGTCTTCTATCGTGATAAGGTTGCAGCGCATTGCTACCTCTCCTTCTTCTATCCCGATACCCATACTTGCCGCTTCAAGAGATCCGCGGCCCTCAAACACCTCTCTTACATCATATCCCAGTACTCCGAGATTAGCAATCTCACTTCCCGGCTGAAAACCTTCAGGCACCGTCGTCAGAAGCCCTAATATTCCTTTTTTTGCCAGCATATCGATATCCGGCTTATTAGCGACCTGAAGTGGAGTTTTTCCGTCAAGAGCGGCTGTGGGAGAATCGGCCATACCGTCGCCCAGTATTATAAGATATTTCATTTGTTAATGATTTTATTTCATCGGATTATGCAATATAAGAGATGCTGCCTGTTTTGGGTACAGGCAGCTATTCTAATAAACATAGAAGTCAGATAATTGATCTTGAATAATAAGATTTACACGAAAACAGCAGAATGATATCACTTACGTGATAAGTAAAATCACGGAAATTTCATCTGCTTCTGAAAGATTATCGGATATTGGCTATGCTGATTATATCGGCAAATACACCGGCAGCAGTCACTGATGCTCCTGCACCGTAACCTTTGATCTCCATAGGATATTCCTTATATCTTTCGGTAGTAAGAAGAATTACATTGTTACTTCCTTCAAGATTGTAGAAAGGATGTTTTGAATCTACTTCGCGAAGTTCGACTTTCGCCTCTCCGTCGCTGTAAGAAGCTACAAAGCGGTATCGTTTGCCTTCTGCAACAAGACGCTTACGTCTTTCTTCAAATTCAGCGTCAAGTTCAGGAATTCTTTCCCAGAAGTTTTCAATAGAACCCTTGAAATATTCATCCGGAATGAAAAGATTCTTAACAACATCTGATTGTTCGATTCTGTAGCCTGATTCGCGCACAAGAATAACAAGTTTACGGATAACATCCGAACCGTTAAGGTCAAGACGTGGATCCGGTTCTGCATAACCTGCTTCCTGAGCCATCTTAATAGCTAAGCTTAGAGGTACATCTTCACTAAGAACGTTGAAGATATAGTTTAGTGTACCGGATACGACAGCTTCAATCTGAAGTATTTCATCTCCTGAATTTATCAGGTTATTGATAGTGTTGATAATAGGAAGCCCTGCTCCTACATTTGTTTCGAAAAGAAATTTGATACCTTTCTTTCTTGATATCTCTTTTAGCTCCTCGTAAGATTCATATTTTGAAGAAGCGGCAATCTTATTTGCCGTTACTACATTAATATTATGTTCAAGAAGATCCTTATATATTGATGCAATCTTCGGAGATGCCGTACAGTCGACAAATACCGGATTGAAAATATTCATTTTTATGATCTCATCACGGATAAATTCAGGAGAAGAAACCATTTCCGATTCCTTAAGAAGTTTTTCGTAATTGTCAAGATCGATTCCCTCGCGGTCAAAAATGCAATGGCGTGAATTGGCAAGCCCTACTATCTTTATTCTTAATGAATTGTGATCCATAAGTTTTTCCTGCTGCTTCTTAAGCTGGCTCATAAGATGCTGACCGACAAGTCCTACACCTGAAAGGAAGATATTCAACGCCTGATATTCAGAAAGGAAGAAAGAGTCATGAATTACGTTAAGAGATTTTCTTAAAGAAGCAAGTTCGATAACGAACGAAATATTCGTTTCCGAAGCACCCTGGGCACATGCTATTACATTTATACCGTTACGGCCAAGTATATTGAACAGTTTTCCGGCAATGCCAGGAGTATGTTTCATATTCTCACCTACGATAGCCACAGTAGCAAGATTCTTTTCAGATTCTATTTCTGAGATCTCACCAAGTTTAATCTCATTTTCAAATTCTTTCTTCAGTACTTCGATAGCTTTGTCGGCATCGATATTTCTTACACCGATAGAAGTCGTATTTTCAGAAGATGCCTGAGAAACAAGGAATACACTGATTCCGCTTTGTGCCAAAGTACGGAATATTCTATAATTCACACCGATAACTCCGACCATACCAAGACCGGTAATCGTAATCAGACATGTATCATTGATTGACGAAATACCCTTGATGGCCTTTGTCTGATGCTGATATTCATTTGAATTGGCGATAAGTGTTCCCGGAGCTTCAGGATTAAAAGTATTCTTAATCTTGATTGGAATATTCTTATGATATACAGGGAATATAGTTGGCGGATAAACAACCTTTGCACCAAAATTACATAATTCCATCGCTTCGATGAAAGTAAGGTGATTGATTACGTAAGCGCTGTTGATTACTCGCGGATCGGCAGTCATAAAACCGTCGACATCAGTCCATATTTCAAGAATATCGGCATTAAGTGCTGCAGCGACAATAGAAGCAGTGTAATCGGATCCTCCACGGCCAAGATTAGTGATTTCTCCGGTTTTTATATCAGTAGATATAAAGCCACCCATCACGGCAATATGTTTAAGATTGGACAGCGAATCGATAACAAGTTCATTTGTCAGTGCGAAATTGACAACATGTTTATTAAACTGTTTTTCCGTTTTTATGATACTTAGTGAATCATAATGTTTCGCTCCGTTGATAAGGGAAGTAACGATAATTGATGATATTCTTTCACCATAGCTGACTACAGTGGCAAGTGTCTTTTCTGAAAGATCTTTTATAAGACATATACCTTTGAATATATTTGTCAGATCTTCAAGCTGAGCTCTTACCTGACTTCTTATAGCTTTAAGCTGATCACCGGCGAAAAGTCCTTCAAGAACTTTTTCATGATAAACCTTCATTTCGTCAAGTCGTACAAGGTAGCTGTCATCACCGGTACTTGCGGTCGTCGCCATTTGAATGAGTGAATCGGTTACGCCACCAATTGCTGATACAACAACCACCATAGGTTCGTTATAGGACTCAACAATTTTCTTTACATTCAATAGACTTGATACGGAGCCAACAGAGCTGCCCCCAAACTTCAATACCTTCATAGTTTTTATGCTTTCTTGTGCGTTGATAAAAATTTACTGTTTGTTATGCTGCATCGTTATGAACGTGCTTTAGTTACAGTTATTTACAGAAATCGCAATATTAGTCATATTTTATCATAAATTAAAATCTTATTATTACAAATTGAATCACAAATGTATTTTTTAGTAAATATTCGTTTATATATATTGAAACAAAAATCGTTGTTTCAGACATATGACAAAAGATATTTATCATTTTAATGGCATTTTATAGCCTACATCGTCAAACTACATTGAATATTCTTTGTTGTTTAATTATAACTAAAAAGGAAGAACTGATTTGAACGATAAATCTCTGATATCGCTGATAATGTCTATGCTGGGAAGCGCTGTTTTCGTTTTCGGTGGTGCTGTTCCATTACTATTCAAGGAAATAAAGAGTCATTTCCTTTCAATAATATTGGGATTCACAGGCGGCATTATGCTTTATGCGGCATTTCTTAAGTTTCTTCCTTCTTCATTATCTGCTCTTACCGAACATTATGGTACTCAGAACGGAACTATAATGATGAATGTCAGCTTTTTTTCAGGTGTTCTTATCACTCTTCCGATAGATATTATAGCATCATATAAACAAAGGGAATATCACAGAGTAAAAGAACCGCCTGAAATTGCGCAGAAACATGAATACACCCTTTTCAGACTTATCTTTCTTGCTATAACTATACATGCCTTTGTCGAAGGTATAGCGACTTATCTTACTTATCTGAGTGAAACTCATTACGCGCTTCCAATCGTTATATCTCTTATTGCTCACAACTTTCCCGAAGGAGCTCTTATCACAATGGTATTTATGAAAATGACGAAAAGCAAAAGCAAGGCTTTCTATTATTGTCTTATTGCCTCTCTTGCTATGCCGGCCGGAGCCATTATTGCGTTCGTCGTTTTAAGAGAGTTTACGAGTCTGGCAATATTCGGAGTTGTAAAGGGTATTCTTGCCGGTCTTCTTGTAAATACCGCCCTTGATGAAATGATCCCGGGTGCTGAACTGAAAGGTAACCACAAACTGTCGATGAGCGGACTTATACTGGGGATGCTTTTCATGTCCATAATAATTATGATGGCTTTGAAATAATAAATCAAAATAAATAATCCCTCCTTACACTTGAAACTTGATTCTGATTTCAATTGTAAGGAGGGATCATATTTTATAATATTTCTCTTTAAAATGCAATGCTGATATTGACATCATCATTGTCTTCCGGATTATATTCGTTTTCTTCAAACTGTTCAAGCCATATATTTTCTCCGTCAAATACGGCATATGAAAATAGATTTATCCAGTCACCCAGAATGATGACTCTGCTTTTCTTTGAAATCATCAGGTCGAGCATAATATGTCGGTGGCCGAAAACAAAGTAATCGATATCTTCCTTCTTTGCCATCTCCTTAGAAAACTTAACAAGATGTTCTTTATCTTCTCCCATAAAGGTTTCAACACATTCTCCTCCCAGACGGCTCTGCTTTGACCAGTAGTGGGCAAGAGCAACTGTCCATCGTGGATGAATTCCGGAAAATATCTTCTGACAGAATTTATTTCTGAAGAAACGATGCATGAATTTATATCCTTTCGAGTCATCTCCGAGTCCGTCACCATGAGCAAGATAGAATTTCTTTCCCATAATTTCTTTTATTATCGGCTGATTATATATTACTGCACCGGTTTCAGATGGAATATAATCGAAAATCCATATGTCATGATTACCAGTAAACCAGAATATATTAATTCCCATATCCGATAACTCGGATATCTTTCCGAGAAATCGTGTAAAACCACGGGGAACGACTTTCTTATATTCAAACCAGTAATCAATGATATCTCCCATAAGATATATGTCAGAAGCATCATTTTTTATAGAATCAAGAAATCTGACCACTCTTCTTTCGTGTTCCAGAGGATTCTCGATTGTTTTTGCCCCAAGATGTATGTCAGAGAGGAAGTAAACTTTTTTCATCGGGATTATTTAATTTAAAAAATAAAACCTCTCATAAATGACATATGAGAGGTAATGTATATTTATAGAAATCCTAATTCCAGTTTAGCTTCTTCACTCATCATTTCTTTATCCCATTCCGGTTCAAAGACAAGTTCAACTTCAACACTTTTGACTTCTTCTATACTTTCTACCTTAAAGCGTACATCTTCAATAATGAAATCCGCAGCAGGACAGTTAGGAGCAGTAAGAGTCATTTTTATCTTTACATTATTTTCATCATCTACGTCAATCTCATATATAAGTCCCAGGTCATATATATTTACAGGGATTTCAGGATCGAATACAAGACGAAGCATATCAACGACTTTCTCTTCCAATGCTAAAATTTTATTTTCCATCTTTTTTAATTTTATTATAATGACAAAGATAATATAATTAGGTTATGAATTAAATATTCATTTTTTACTGTTACCGGATTTATAATTTTATTATTGTATTCAATAAGATCCTCACAATCTGTTTTTTAGTTTCAGTTTATAATTTATTTCATACCGGAAATATATTCTTCCCTGAATTTACTTTCATATTATTTAAAAGAATATCCTATATAAGGATTAGAGCTTTCCTTCATCCGCATAGCTATAATATGAGTTTTCTCCGACTATGATATGATCCAGAAGGCTTATATTCATAATCTTTGAAGCATCATAAAAGTTTTTAGTAAACATATCATCATTATGGCTCGGCCTTATATTGCCTGAAGGATGATTATGACATAAAATTACAGAAGAGGCTAGTTTTGTTATTGCTTCTTTAAGTATTATTCTTACATCTACAGCTGTCTCGGAAATTCCTCCTTTGCTTATCTGTTTTGTAGTAATCAGCTTATTAGCCCTGTTCAGATATGCAACCCAGAATTCTTCATGTTTCAGATCACTCAGATATGGTCTGAAAAATGAGTAAACGTCTTTACTTGAAGTAAAATTATCCCTTTCAAGTGCTTCATACCGGCTTCTTCTTCTACCCAGTTCTATTGCAGCAAATAATGTCACAGCTTTTGTCTGTCCTATACCTTTATATTTTGATGTAATTTCATCAACGGTAAGCCGTCCAAGCTGACTTATATTATAATCATTAAGAATTTGTGTAGAAATCTCAAATACAGATTTTTCTTTTGTACCTGATCTTAAAATAATGGCAAGCAGCTCTGTATCTGTTAATGCTTCAGCACCTTTTTCGATTAATTTTTCCCGTGGTCTGTCTTCAGGAGTCCATTCGTTGATTTTCATAATCTTTTTAACGCATAACAGATATAATGAAGTTATTGTTTACTGACATATTCGACCTTATTACAAAAATTGCCATTATAGGTGCGATATAAATTGATTTGCCGGATATGAGAACCGGAGTCAATATCTGTAAACCTTTATAATTGGGATTGGTAATTTATTTTCGGGGAGGAAGCGTGTTGATGTTCTTCAATATATTATTATATGTGTATATATCTTCTTTTCGGAGAGGAAGTGTGTTGAGATTCGTCAATATATTATTATATATGTATATATCTTCTTTTCGGAGA
>CAMTON010000097.1 GCA_947074105.1 uncultured Bacteroidales bacterium | reverse complement strand
TCGGAGAAACAGCTTCGCTCTGATTGGGAGCCACAACAAGAAGATCTACATCTTTTGAAATAAAATACTCTATATCATCTATCTGTTTCTGACTGTCATCATTTGCCGAACGTATTTCGACATCAAGATTATCGTAAAACAATGCTTCCCGAATAATCTCCTTATTCATCTTATTTCTCCATTCATCTTCACTGCATTGCGACACACCAATTACAAGCATATCTTCTTTTTTCCCGCATGAAGAAAAATTTATCAACGCTGCCAATAAAATAATTAACAGAAATACTACTCTTTTCATTATCATCATTATGCAAAATCAGATAAAAACAAACCACAAAAGGTCAAATCTATGTGATCATGTATTTATATGATGCTTATGCCTTTAGTTTAACAGTCACGATAACACTGTTATCATCTTCACTTACATTTTTCAGTATATAATCTATACGCTATTTAAGCTTAGTTGTTCGGAATTTCCTTTATACATATAATCACCGAACAGGGTACAAAGATATATATTAGAGATGTCAGATAATGGGAAATAACTTTTTTTTTCAGACAGATCCGGAGTAAATGCAGTCATCACTCTGTTGTTCTGATTATCGTAATTTTTTTCACCACTTCGAATGCAAGATCTATCTACGGTATGCTGTTATTGAAAAGATAGTATATCATATATATAGTTATAAAATAACAGATCACGTAAGTGAGTAAAAACAAAAAAAATAAATAATAATTATCTTTTTCTTTTTAAGAATTGAGTCGGATTTTCGCCAAAAAAGTCTTTATAACATTTGGTAAAATAAGAAGGTGAAGTAAATCCTACTTCATAAGTTATTTCTGAAATAGTTTTATCGGTAGTTGTCAATAATCGGGCTCCCTTATTCAATCTTGCATTTCTGAGTAGTTCAACAGGAGTATAGTTAGTCAGTGCTTTTACTTTTCTATATAACTGGACACGACTTAAGCCGATTTCTGCGCCGATATCTTCAACAGAAAACTCAGAATCAGAAAGATTATTTTCTATAATTTTCTTTACTGAATCAATAAAGTTTACCTCTATATCTTCATTACCTGAAGATATTGCTGTATATCCAAAAGATTTATTATCCTTAAAAAACATATCAATTCGTCTTCTGTTTTCCAGAAGATTACAGATACGCGTTTTTAGAAGGACAGGGTTGAACGGTTTAGAGATATAAGAGTCTGCACCGGATTTAAAACCATTGATCTTATGTTCATCCATAGAGCATGCCGTCAACATAATTACCGGAATATGAGATGTTGGCATCTCTGCTTTTAAACGTCTGCAGCACTCTAAACCATCGATTCCCGGCATCATTATATCACAAATTATAATATTAGGAATATATTTTATCGCCAATAAAATCCCGTCATTTCCATTATTTGCTATATATATATTATAGTCTGCCTTTAATACGGAAGATAAATACGAACATACATCCTCATTATCATCAATTATGAGAACAGAATCTTTTGCTTCTGATATCGTCGTCTCTTTTATTTCAGTTTCACTTACGGTAAATGAATTTTCTAATTGCATTCTTTTTGAAGAAACCAAAACTTCATCAGGCTCTTTTACACTTTCATTTATCGATATTAAATGTTCGGAAACAGAAATATATACGGTAATGCTCGTTCCTTTGGTTTCATTTTCACAAACAGATATTTTACCATTATGCATATCAGTAAATGCTTTTACTAAGGCAAGTCCTATTCCTGAACCGGAATGATGAATATCGGTTTGGTAAAATCTTTCAAAGATCCGCTCTATATGCTCTTTTGAAATTCCCTGGCCGGTATCTTTTACAGTAAATCTTATGTATTTATTATTGTTTTCTACAACTGTACAACATTGGAAGATAACTTTCCCGTTTTCAGGAGTAAATTTAAAAGCATTAGACAATAAATTAAAACAGATTCTTTCAAGTTTATCCTTATCCACATAAGCGGTATAATCATTGTCTTCTTTTTCCAGAATAAATTTAATATGTTTATTATAAGCAACAGGTTTAAATGATTCATACCATTCATCAATGCATCCGGAAAGATTCGTTATCCCGGGATTAAATTTCATCTTTCCATTTTCATATTTCCTGAAATCCATCACTTCAGAGATAAGACGTAAAAGAATATTCACGTTTTTATTCATCATTTGCAATAGAATCTTATTATCATCCGACATGCTATTGTCTTGTAAAAGATTTACTAAAGGTGCAGAAATCAATGTTAATGGTGTTCGCAAATCATGAGATACGTTTGTGAAAAATAATAATTTCTCATGTGTAGCCTTTTCCAATTGTTCAGAAAGCTCTATTAGCTGATCTCTTTGTATTTCAAGTTGCTCTTTTTGTTTTGTTATTTCTTCATTTCTTTCTGATAATTCATGATTCATTCTAATCTTTATCCAGAATGCTCTGAGAATAGCCGCAAGCATAGACGCAAAAAGAATCATTATCAGCAGACAAGCATAAAGAAGCCATTTTTGAATTGAATATCTTGAAAGATAATGATCCATTCGCGAATTTAACCAGTCGATTTTATTATCTAATTCTGATATCTGATCTGACTGGAGTTTAATGACATTCGCATTTGTACTGTCAACGACAGCTGTTGATAATATGATTTCCCTTTCAAAATCTTTTTTTTGTAATATATTCACGGCTGTCTGTATAACTTTATCTCCTCCTGTTGCATAAATAAAAGTAGCCTGCAGCATACCGCTATTAACCATGTCAATCCCCATATTCTTTACAGGCAAAGCATCTATTCCAATAAATCTTATTTTATTCTGCAAAGAGTATTTTAAAGCTGATTTATATGCTCCGGACGCCATCGGATCATTATGCGAAAAAACAAGATCGATTTCTGTATGTTCATTTAAAAGAGAGTCCATATGGTGTTCCGCCTTTTCCGACAACCATTCAGCATCTAATCTTGCAATAATATTAATATTTAAATTCTCAGATATTATATCATTAAACCCATTACTTCTTTCAAAAGCAGGAGTGGAACCTTGTAAACCCGTTAGTTCTACAAGATTAATTTTTCTTCCTGAATAAAGATTTGTGATATATTTTCCTACCGAACTTCCTATTTCATAATTATCAGAACCAATAAAGGATGTAAACTTATCCGAATTTATTTTTCTGTCAACTATAATTACAGGTATTCCTGCATCATAAGCTCTCTCTACAACAGGAGTGATTGAGTTTGCTTCATTTGGTGCCACAACTAAAAGATCAACATTTTTTTCTATAAAATAATTGATATCATTAATCTGTTTTTCATTATCATCCCCGGCTGATATTATTTCTACCTCAATGTTATCATAAAATAATGCTTCAAGACTTATTTCACTGTTCATTTTATTGCGCCATTCATCTTCGCTGCATTGTGAAACGCCGATAATATATTTTTTCTGTGGGGAAATACAAGAAGTAAGTATTATGCTGAAAAGAATCAGTATATAGTTTTTCATATTAGTATTATGTGTTGCAGTATTATATGTTACGGTATTCTGTGTTATTAAACGCAAAGATATAAGGATATAGAATACAATATCTATTTTTAAAATCTTTAATAAAAAAGAATCCGGAAATGTATTTAAACATTCCGGATCTACAAGTAGTATATTACTTATTTTAAACTGTCTCAATACTCTTTAAAGCCATTTTCTCTCTTATCTTAACAGGCAGTAACGGCATCGCACCATGACAAGTACACACAAATGCAGAAGTCTCAACAGCAATCCTATGAGCCTCATTCATAGACATACCATTTAATATGGCCGCACAAAAAGCTCCTGTGAACGAATCTCCGGCTCCTACTGTATCGGCAACCTTTACCTTTGGAGTTTCCAGAAATGAATATTCGGACCCGGAGAATATATAACTCCCACAAGTCCCACAAGTCAGAATCAACATCTTTAAATGAAACATCCTTATCAATGTTTCAGACTGAGTAATCATATTCAGATGTGAAATCCCGAACATCTCACTAACGATTTCTAATTCCTCATCATTAATTTTCAAGACATTACATCTTCTGAAAGATTCAGTCAGAATTTCTTTATCATAAAAATTCTGACGCAGGTTGATATCAAATATTTTTAATGTATCATTATCTTCGGGCATACTGTCAAGGAATCTGTTTATCGTTTCTCTTGAAACAATATTTCTTTGAGCAAGAGAGCCAAAACATACAGCTTTTGTCGATAATGCCAGTTTGTGAAGTTTTTCCGTATATGGAATATTATCCCATGCAACATTCTGATTTATTTCATAACAGGGAATTCCGTTCTTATCTAAATTTACGGCAACGGTACCTGTCGGATATTTAACTTTTTCAATGATATAACGAAGATGCTTACTGTCAAAATTGTTTAGTATTTCGTCTCCGTCCTGATCATCTCCAATACTGCTTACCACATAACTTTCAAACCCGAATTGCGATATATGATATGCAAAATTAGCAGGCGCACCGCCGATTTTTTTCCCTTCAGGCAATAAGTCCCATAAAGCTTCACCCATGCCTACAATTATATTCTTCATAATGTTTTAATTTAATGATTAATGTTGATTATATGCTATTCTGTCGAGTTGAAAAGGCCTTAATTCTTATATTGAATCCGAATAGATAAATTACTCCTAAAAGCATTACAATTACGGCACCTACTTGTGTACCCATGGCATCTGAAGCCAGTCCCATCGCCAGAGGGAATACAGTTCCCCCAAATAATCCCATAATCATAAGGCCTGATACTTCATTCTGTTTTTCAGGCATTGATAACAGAGCCTGAGAAAATATTATAGGGAATATATTTGAATTACCAAATCCGATTAATGCTATACATGAGTAAATCATAATTACCGATGAAGCAAACATAAGACCGGCCATACCGCAAAGCATCATTGTAACACTCATTAAAAAGAACATTTTAGATGATATGTTTCTTAACAAAACTGATCCTAAAAGACATCCAATAGTACGAAATATAAAATAAAGACTAGTTGCAAATGCTGCCTGATCAATGTTGAAAAAAGTTCTTTCCATTAAAATCTTAGGGGCAGTTGTATTGGTACCTACATCTATACCAACATGACACATTATGCCGATGAATGATAATAAAACAAAAGGATTAACTAATAAAGCAAAACATTCTTTTATTGTAGTGGCCTTTTTTAATTCAGTTTCTCTCTCTATAGGTGTAACCGTAAGCATAAGAATTGCGATTATAGCAAAAACCATATAAACCGGGAATAATATTCTCCACGAAAGTCCAAACGTTGGTATTGAATGTGTTGCTCCCCACATTGCAAGATAAGGGGCTAAAAATGAAGCTATTGCTTTAACGAACTGGCCGAATGTTAAATTACTGGCCAGTTTATCTCCCGAAATCAGATTAGACATCAAAGGATTAAGCGAAGTCTGCATAATAGCATTACCTATCCCCAGCAATGAAAACGATATCAACATTACATAATATGAGTCGTCAAAAACCGGCATAAGCATAGATAACAGAGTTACAACTAAACTTATTGTCACAGTATTCTTTCGTCCGATCTTATTCATCAACATACCTGTAGGAACAGAGAAAATGAGAAACCAGAAAAAAACAAGTGACGGGAAAACATTAGCCTGATAATCACTAAGGTTCAGATCGGCTTTAACATAATTAGAAGCTATGCCGACAAGATCAACAAAACCCATCGCAAAGAAGCTCAGCATAATAGGCAGAAGCTTTATATATGTGTTTTTAGAATTTTTCATTTTAAAATATTCTTATAAGATTAGTTCTGTTTACTGTTTTTAATATCATATACGACAAGATTTTCAATTCTCATTTTACCTTTTTCAGTTCTGAAATTAATCTTATCATAAGGTTTTTGAGGATAAATAATATTTGTCATCACTTCGTTTCCGGCAAATAATTCTATACTTGATTTGTCAAGAAAAATTATAAATTCCGTTTCTCCTTCACTATTAACCGGCATTTTTGTTATTGATGGAAATGTTGAGGCAAAATCTGTTATTCCGGAATTGTTTCGGTCTAGTGATATTTCTTCATTGACAATATCGTAAATCATATCAACACTTTCATTATCACTATTACATAATGAAATAATCAGCTTATCAGCATTTATATTTTTCACACTGAAGTTTATCTCATAAGAGGCATTATCTTTTTTAAACAAAGTCTTATCAACTATCTTGTTATCAACTGTGAAAGAGCCTTTCTTAAACGTACCTTTTCGTAATGCAAGATTTTCTTCTGATGGTAAACTGCGTAAATAAACATCTCCGTTTTTTGTATAAAGGGAAAGATCTCTGGCAATTGAGTTTGCACTTCTGAACTGCTTTGTCGGTACTACATTAGCATAATCCCAGTTACTCATCCAGGCTATGGCAATGGCTCTGTTATCCGGTGCGTTATTCCATGTTACTGTTGCATAATGATCCCTGCCATAATCCATCCATTTTGTTTTGGAAGGTTCGGATTCATTTATAAAAGTCTTTCCGTCAAAGTGACCTATAAAATATTGAGTGGCAGAACCGCCGAAAGGTCCTCCGGGATTTATGTTACATAATAAAACCCATTTTTTATCATTAGTACCTTCTACTGTAAGTTCTATCAGATCAGGACATTCCCAAACACCACCGTGAGCTCCGTGTGACTCGCCAAATTCACTTTCAAAATTCCAGTCTTTAAGATTGGAAGAAGAATAAAGTTCCATTTTCTGGCCGACTGCTATTATCATAATCCATTTTTCCGAATCCTTGTGCCATATAATCTTAGGATCTCTAAAATCATTCTCTGAAGAAGTCAGAACAGGATTATTTTCGTATTTCTCAAATGTCAGTCCGTTATCATTACTATAAGCGATACTCTGTGTCTGTCTGCTTCCTGCAGATGTATAAAAAGCAATTATAGCATCTTTGCCAAACCCGGCATCATTGTTTCTGTCAACGATACAAGATCCACTGAAGATTGCACCAAGACCATCAGGAGCAATAGCCACAGGTTTATCATTCCAGTTTATAAGATCATTACTGACAGCATGTCCCCAATGCATATTCTCCCATTGCGAACCATAAGGATTATACTGATAAAACAAATGATATTGACCATTCATATATACCATTCCGTTTGGATCATTCATCCATCCGTAAGGAGGCGAAAAATGATATTCTGGTCGGAAATATTCGGTATTAGACGAATCAAAATCATCCGACTGAATTATTTTATTACGACATATAGCATTTTCTTTTATATTGTCGGCAAGAATAGAAATCGTTTTACCGTCATATTTTGAGATATCCAGAGGAACATAATAATCAATATTATTGACAGCTAAACGAATATTAAGCGATTCTGCTATATCATTATTCATAACTATATTAAGTCTGGATATATCCGACGATTCTTCAACAGGAAGAAGAATATATTTCTTTGTGACATCTACTCTTATTTTCTCTTTAGAATCTCCCAAAGAACTGAATACTATAGTAGGATCAATACAGATGTTTTCTGCCTGTTGCGCCTTAATATTGTTAGTAACCAGCAGAGCTGCTGTACAAAGAGAGATGGTATTAAATAATAAATTCATATGTGCATTTTTTCTGTTTATTAAATAGTTCAAATCATACGGAAAAGCTGAAAGCAAAATAAATCAACAAATATTTTCCGGTATGTCAAAAATGTTACTTTAGGTATCAAAAATGTTACACCCTGAAAATTAAATTCCGGACGAAACAAATTTCAGAGTTTATGAAACATAAATTACATATAACTATTTTAAATTACCCTTCCTTTGTTTCTGTTATCAAACTACAGAAAAGCTAATACAGAGATTTATTTTTTAATCTATTAATTAAAAATCTAAACATGAAAGATTTAAGAAATCTAATTATTATGATTTCCCTTTTTCTGAGCACTTCGACGCTTATAGCTCAGCAGATAAATATAAAAGGGATAATTACTTCTTTAACCGATAATGAACCTCTTATAGGGGTTAATGTAAGTGTATCCGGGACAATGACAGGAACAATAACTGATTTTAACGGAGAATTTTCTATTAATGCTGACCCTGATGCCACCTTATTATTTTCTTATATAGGGTATGAGACTTTACAGGAGCCGGTTAACGGAAGGACATCAGTTTTCATCAAAATGAAAGAGGCTTCTCAGCTCCTTGATGAAGTTGTGGCGGTAGGCTACCGAATGGAAAGAAAAGCTGATCTTACAGGTGCCGTATCCGTAGTTAAAATAGGAGATATGATGAAAGCCGCAGAAAATAATCCGATGAAGGCTCTTCAGGGACGAGTAGCCGGGATGACAATTACTTCTGACGGTAATCCAAGCGGTGCTTCTACTATTAGAATTCGAGGTATCGGTACATTAAACAACAATGATCCTCTTTATATTATAGACGGAGTGCCAACAACTTCAGGTATGCATGAATTAAACGGTAATGATATAGAAAGCATTCAGGTTCTTCGTGATGCATCAGCTGCCAGTATTTATGGTTCACGTGCTGCTAATGGCGTTATCATTGTTACAACAAAAAAAGGAAAAAAAGGAGCATTAAAAGTAAACGTTGATGCTTTTATGACTACAAGTCAATACACAAGTAAGATTGATGTTCTTTCTTCGAAGGAATATGCTCAGGTTTTATGGAAATCAATGATCAACAACGGAGAGGATGCCAATCTTAATAATCTTGGGATAAGATATAAAGAAGGGATCGGCTCATACGGTCAGAAAACTCTTGAGGATATTTATTTCCCTGAATTTTTAGATGCGGGAATGACTATGCGTCCTGCCGATACAGACTGGTTTGATGAGATTACACGTACAGGTATTGCACAGTCATATAATGTATCGGTAAGCAATGGTACGGAAAATGGAAATTACTTCTTCTCATTAGGGTATTATGATAATGAAGGTTTGGTAAAAAACACTGATTTCAACAGAATCTCAGCCCGTATAAACAGTGACTATAAACTTTTCGGCGGCATTGTTACTATCGGGGAAAACTTTACTTTAAACCGTACTTCTGAAGTTACCCAGCCCGATAAAATTATAGAATCCGCTCTTATTGCAGTTCCGTTCATTCCGGTTCGCACTGAAGACGGTAAAGGTTGGGGTGGTCCGATTACAGGACTTCCGGACAGAAGAAATCCTGCAAATATCATAGATGAGAATAAAGATAACAGGTATAACTTCTGGCGTCTTTTCGGTAATGCCTATGTTACGATTCAGCCTGTAAAAAATCTTAACATAAGATCCAGTTTCGGTCTTGATTACGGAAATTTTTACAAACGCTCTCTAATATATTCTTTTCAGAACGGATATGTAACAAACAGTGGAAAGACTAAATCTGTAATGGAGCAGAATCATGCACTTAAATGGACATGGACAAATACTGCTACATATGACTTTACAATAGGCAAAAACAGATTTGAGACAATGATAGGTATGGAGATGTATAAGCAGGAAGATATCTATTTTGGCGCATCAAGAGAAGGTTTCTCTGCTGAAAATCCCGACTATATGTATCCGGATCAGGGAACTGGAATCAGCGAAGGTACAGGTGGTGCTACAGGATATTCTCTTATGTCATTTTTTGGTAAAGCCGGATATGTTTACGATGACAAATATCTATTTTCCGGAACAATACGAAGAGACGGTTCCTCGAGATTTGGTAAAAATAACAGATGGGGTGTTTTTCCGGCTTTTAATGCAGGTTGGCGAATTAATCAGGAATCATTCATGGAAAGTACTGAGAACTGGCTTTCTGAACTAAAGGTTCGTTATGGTTGGGGACAAACAGGAAATCAGGAAATAAACAATCTTGCAATTTACAGTATATATGCGACTGATTACGGAAAAGGAGATCCTACATGGAACGCTGTATGGGGCACTGCATATGACATTACCGGAAGTGGTTCTGGACTATTGCAATCAGGTTATAAAAGAGTTCAGTTGGCAAATGAAGATTTGAAATGGGAAACTACCACTCAATCGAATATCGGTCTTGATTTTGGTTTTTTCAATAACGCTCTATATGGTTCCGCCGAATATTATATAAAAGACACTAAGGATATTCTTTATGTACCCGGATATTCTGCAATAAAAGGTGAAGGCGCACAAAAGACTTATAATGGAGCTTCAATGCAAAACAAGGGGATTGAATTCACTCTTGGATACAGAGGTAAAACAGCATTTGGATTGGAATATGACTTCACAGGAAATATCTCTTCGAATGCGAACAAGGTTACATATCTGCCGGAATCAGTAAAAAATTCTTACGGAGGTAACGGAACAACAGATAATATTCTGGGCAGACCATTAGGTTCTTTTTACGGATATATTGCAGATGGAATATTCAAAACACAGGAGGATCTTGATAATCACTGTACTCAGGACGGAAAAGACCTTGGACGTATCAGATATCGTGATCTTAACAACGATGGAGTGATAGATGACAAGGACAGAACATGGATCGGAGATCCTTTCCCTGATTTTACTTACGGATTGAATATAAATCTTGCTTATAAATGTTTTGATCTGAGTGTATATTTCCAGGGAATCCATAATGTGGATATTGATAATGTCGTTAAAAGAACATCTGATTTCTGGAGTGTATCAGATACCCGATCAAATAAAACGACAAGACTGCTTTCAGCATGGGATCCTGTAACAAATCCGGATTCAGACATTCCGGCTCTGACTACTAATAATAAAAATGATGAAGGACGTATGTCAACTTACTTCGTTGAAAACGGATCTTACCTAAAATTGCGAAATATACAATTGGGATATAGTATTCCGGCTTCAAAACTTGAAAAGATTAAATTTTCAAATCTTCGCTTTTATGTAAGTGCTCAGAATCTCTTTACTATAAAAAGCAAAAGCTTCACCGGTGTTGATCCGGAAAACCCGGCATGGGGATATCCTATTCCTATGACTTATACAGTTGGTCTTAATGCCTCATTTTAAAATTATAATACAATGAAAAAGATACGATTTATATTTGTTCAATTTTTAGCATCAATGTTTATGCTAAGCAGCTGTTCTTTTCTTGATGTTGTTCCTCAGGGTACTCTTGATGAAAGTCAGGTTAAAGATCCAAGCCAGATAGACGCATTATGTATTGCTGCATATTCAGCTTTGGGAAATGATCATTATGATAAACCATTCAGTCTTTGGCCTTATGGAAATGTAAGATCAGATGACGCTTATAAAGGAGGTAATGATCAGGCTGATCTTGCTGCATTTCATTATTATGAAATATCAGAAAATATAAAAACTGATTTTGCGGAAGCTGACGGGTTGTGGTTCTATGCTTATCAGGCTATTTCCCGCACAAATACAGCATTAAGTGTCCTTAAAGGAATGAATGAAAATGATTATTCATTAAAAAATTCCAGAATGGGTGAAATGTATTTTTTACGTGGTCATTTTTATTTCCTTTTAAAACTGGTTTTCGGTCATATAGCTTTCGTAGATGAAGATGTTCCGCTTGATCAGTATGATTTTATTCCTAATACTCTTTCCAATGATGAACAGTGGCAGAATATATGTGACGATTTTAAGAAAGCTTACGACCTGCTGCCAGAATATCATTCTGAAATAGGCCGTGCAAATAAAATCGCTGCAGCTGCATATCTTTCAAAGGCATATTTGTTCAAGGCTTTCCGACAGGATGAACTAAATAACTATATGGGGACTCCGGATGTTGAAGATCTTGAGAATGTACTTACTTATAGTGAAGTCGTAATGAATTCAGACTATCGTCTGGAACCTTCAATAGCCCATAATTTTCTTCCCGGAACATTTCAGAACGGACTTGAATCAATCTTTGCAGTTCAATATTCATCAAGTGACGGTACTATGTTCGGAAGACTTAACTGGAGTGATGTTCTGTCATTGCCTATGGGGTTAGGATGTTGTGATTTCCATAAACCAAGCCAGAATCTTGTTAATGCCTTTAAAACTGTAAACGGGCTACCTGATTTCGATAATTTTGACAATAATGATTATTCTTCAGATTATGATATGGCAGATCCTCGTTTATACCACACAGTAGCATTGCCGGGAGTACCTTATAAATATAACGAAGGTCTTATTTATGAAGAAAGCTGGAACCGCACACCTACTGTATATGGTTATTACGCATCATTAAAAGAAAATGTCGATCCTTCCTGTGACTGTTTTGAGAATGTAGCTCCTTTTTATGCAAATTCTAAAAACCGTATCATTCTGAGATTTTCCGATATTATGCTTGTAAGAGCAGAAGCATTGATAGAACTTAAAAGAGAGATTGAGGCTCTTCCGCTTATTAATCAGATCAGAGAGCGTGCTGCAAATAATTCATTTATAGAGTATGCCGATAATACAGATATCGCGTCTTACCCTGTTATCGGATGGAATAATGATTACGCACGACAGGCAGTAAGATGGGAACGCCGCCTTGAACTGGCGATGGAAGGCCATCGCTTCTTCGATCTTGTGAGATGGGGAATCGCATCAGATGTATTAAACAGTTATTTTAAGACGGAAGGAATAAAAAGATATTATCTTAAAGAGGGACATTTTGATAAGAATAAAGATGAATATATTCCTATACCTCAACAACAGATTAATTTCACGGGCGGTATTTATACGCAGAATCCGGGTTGGTAAAAAGGATAATATGCAAGACTCAAAAAATTCAATCTATTCTTAATAAACAAATCAACCTAAATATTAAAGATTAATTACCTTATTACGTGTTCTACTAAATTAGAATTGATAATTTATATAATTGAAAAGAGGATGTCGCATATATATTTGCAACATCCTCTTTGTTTAGATATCATTGCGTTTTGCAATAATGTAATCACAATATCTGATTTCTTTTTCTGTTCGCTTTTATATCTGATTCTTTAAAT
>CAMTON010000096.1 GCA_947074105.1 uncultured Bacteroidales bacterium | reverse complement strand
CGAACGTCCATAACATAAAGTTTTGCGTCGACGTCATGGCCGAGAGCTTTACTGCGAACTGTTGACTGTTCGAATACTTTCAGTTGTTCAACTGTATAATAAGGGAGATTGTCGAGCATTATCTTATTGTTATGCCCGAAGAAATCTTTCCCGTTAAGAGTAAGGAAATCGAGTTTTCTGCCGTTGATATATATTTCTCCGTTGTCTTTAAGTTCTGCTCCGGGCATCTGTCTGATCAGATCATCAAGCATTGAACCGTCGGGAAGATTAAAAGCATCTGCATTATAGATTATTGTATCGCCTTTATGATACATTTTTATTTTTGTCGCTTTGATAATCACTTCATCCAGCGTCTGATCAAGGTCATCGTCTTTATGTTTGAAATCACGCTGCATAAGAAGATCCGGTAAATTTACATATCTGACACGACTCATATTCTTTACCTCGTACCACATATCGAGAGGTTCATATCCTTCACATTCGGCATGGAATCTGTATTTTGCATTCTTTTTTGGAACCGAAAACCGGAATTCATTACCTTTTTTAGGGCGGTCTCCGTATGTAAGGATAAAACAGCTGCCTAATAAATTCCCTTCTTCATCATGTACCGTTACTTTGGAACTGCCAAGCCCCCATTTAGTGAAAGAGTTTTTTACTGATCCGATTAAGGTTATAGATTGTTCGGGCTTTTCTTTTTTAGGATTAGTCTGCGCATTTATGGTTATAAAGACAGTGAAATATAATAAAACTATAATGATCAGATTTTTCATTATAAACCGGTTTTTAAATTTAAGGCGAGAGTAATATTTTATTTAATATAAGTATTTTATTATGAAAAGCATAGTCATCAATACAATAAAATCCGGTATAAGTAAAATACTTAATACCGGATGTTCAAAATCATTACCTTTTGATAACTATATAGTCAATAAAAACAAATAAAATTTCTTTCAAAGCAATATACACTGTCGACTTCATAATTATATAATTTCTAGTGCTTTTCCGGAAAATCATGATTCTTTTTTTATATAGTTATTAAACCGTTTGATTACAAAAAAAAATGAATAGCAGTTTAATAACCAAAAAAATCAGGTCGATTAATGCAAACTTCCAGGCATATAAAATCAGCATACTTAAAAAGATTAGAGGTTAGTTTAATGTTGATGTTAATGTGGTTAGTTTGTCTGGTTTTTAGTGTTTAAAAAATAGGAAATTATGTATTCTTAATGTGAAACGGTTAATATGGGTGAAAAGTTTTTAAAACGATTAAAATTTATATAAATAAGTAGATTGAATTAACATTGGGAATTATGCTTAAAATTTCGTTTATATGATGAAATGCAATAAGTATACATAAATTTCAAGTGTAAATATCAGGAAAAGGTAAGTTTCTAAATATGTTTTTTCTTATAAAAATAACTGTATATCAGATAAATGGTTCCCAAAATGAAAGATGCCATAATTCCATATTTGAATGCAGACTCTTTATTGTGAAGGTAAGCTATAGCACCCAGAAACGAGCCAAGAATATAACAGAAGATTACAAAAAGGCTGTAGTAAAGAAGCCAGAGATTTGAATATTGCTTTCGTATTATTTCGCTTATGGTTATTCCTATTGTTATAAGAGTACCTGTCATATAAGTCAGCTTTACATTAGAGCTCCTGATCTTAAGAATAAGAGAATTTTCTATTCCGAAAATAAATGCAAGCATGAATATCTGGATAAGTTGGTTGGCAAAAACAAACTCTATAAGAATAAGCAATCCGCACATTATATATTGCATAAAACCGAAACGATATTGAAAATTGAATCTTTCACCTTTGTTTATAATACCTCCCAGAATGCTGCCCGCAACAAAAGAGACAGCGATTCCTATCATAGATTCAATGGTATTTATCCTAGTGCTTGCAATAGCTACCGCCAGCTCTGAAAGTTCTCCCGAATTATGGGCCATTGAATAAGCGAATATAAAAACAGCTAGCATATTGAGATAAGCACAATACACGGTTTTTAGATATATCCATATCGCTTCTATATAATAATCACGGTTCTGCATCTTATTAATATGGTTACAGATATATAACCGATAATTATGCTAAATGGTTATTTTTTGTATTTAATCATTGATATCAGTGATAAAAAATAGGTAACTTGTGCCGCGATATAATAAAGTATTTAAAAATTTATGTTTGAGAATAAATATAAATATCTGATAATCACATTGCTTCTGACTCTTCTTGAAGGGGGATTTCCGTCGATGTATTCCCAGGGCAGGCAGCTTCAATATACTACCCGCTCTTTTTCAGAACCTCTCAGGACTCTCAAAGTAACTGCCAATGGTGATTTTGATGCACCTCCTGTCATTGAGCTTGGAAGCGATGACAGAGTTGTCATTGATTTCGATGTGCTTGAAGATAATGAAAAGCGTATATCATACAGAATATATCATCTTGATCACCAATGGAAGAAAAGTAATATATCATCAATTGAGTATTATGACGGATTTGAGAATAATCAGCTTGATTTTTCAGAACCTTCATTCAATACTTTTGTAAATTACCGCCACTACAGACTTTCCATTCCGAATGAAGATTTCACCCTTACCAAAAGCGGTAATTATGCAGTTGAATTTTATGATGTAGACTCTCCGGATGAGATAATTGCCACGGCTTGTTTTTCTTTATTTGAAAAAGGGGCTGATATAGGTGTGAATATAAGCGGAAATACTGATATTGACTTTAACAGAGCTCATCAGCAGCTTACTCCAGTAGTAACTGTAAAGGATAATAAAGTAAACAATCTTGCTAACGACATTGTATTGGTCGTTACTCAGAATAACCGTCGTGATACGGAGAGAGTGATTCCTTCGCCGTCAAGATTTACTGCGAATAAAGCTTTTTATGAACATAACAGAGATCTGATATTTGAAGCCGGAAATAACTACAGACGATTCGATATCACTGATAACCGTTTTGCCGCCATAGGTGTTGAAAGAATAAGATATATAGCTCCCAATTATTATGCATTCCTATATCCGGGTTTAAAGCGTTCGGAACTGCCTTTTGAATATGACAGGGATCAGAACGGGCATTATCTTATAAGAAGCGTAAATGCAGAAGACATGGATACTGAGGCGGATTATTTCAATGTGCTTTTTTCTCTTGAAAGTGCTTTTCCGATAGGACAACCTGTATATCTGAACGGAGAGTTTACAAATGACAGATTTGATGAATCCACTCTTATGGAATATAATCCTGAAGCAAACAGATATGAAAAGAATATGCTTCTGAAACAGGGACATTATAATTATATGTATCTAGTAAAACCGGATAATAAAAAGCCTTCTACAGCCGTAACTGAAGGAAACTTCTTTGAGACAAATAACGGATATATGATAAAGGTGTTTCACCGGGCTCCGGGAGCCAGATATGACAGATTAATAGGAGTATTTTATAATTAAAATATTTTTCAGATGAAAAAAACAACAATTGAGGAATTATATAATATATACAGAAAATTTCCGAGTGTCACGACTGACAGTAGAAATTGTAAACCGGGCTCCTTGTTTTTTGCTTTAAAGGGAGAGAATTTCAACGGTAATAAATTTGCGGCTAAAGCACTTGAGGCGGGATCTGAATATGCTGTTGTCGATGAACCGGAATTTGCGATCACAGAAAGAACTCTTCTTGTTGAAGATGTTCTTACTGCACTTCAGGATCTGGCCAGAATGCACAGAGATAATCTGAAAATTCCGGTTTTAGGAATTACAGGTACAAATGGTAAGACTACAACCAAAGAACTTATCAAAACCGTACTTGACAAAAAATATAATGTACTTGCGACCGAGGGAAATCTTAATAATCATATTGGGGTTCCGCTTACCGTTCTTAAGATAACAGGTAAACATGAAATCGCAATAATTGAAATGGGTGCCAATCATCCGGGCGAAATCGCTTTTTTGTGCACAATCTCAAAACCAGATTACGGTCTTATTACGAATGTCGGAAAAGCTCATCTTGAAGGTTTCGGTTCTCTTGAAGGAGTATATAATACCAAGACTGAACTTTATAAGGCACTTTATGACAGAAAAGGAAAGATTTTCGTTTATTCCGGAAATGAGGAGCTTATAAAAAGATCACCGGTTAAAAGATCGGAAATGATTATATATGGCGATTCGGAAGATGCAGTGCTTAAAGGGAAACTTATAAAAGCGGATCCTTTCGTGGAGTTTTCATTTTCCGATGACTCCGGAAATCATGATGTAGCCTCTCATCTTGTAGGTGCATATAATCTGCCTAATTTTCTTGCTGCAGCATGCGTCGGAAGATATTTCGGTGTCTCGTCGGAAGATATCAAAGTTGCACTTTCAGAATATGAGCCGTCAAATAAACGGTCGCAGTTTATTAAAACCGACAAAAATGAGCTTATCCTTGACGCATATAATGCCAATCCGGGAAGCATGAGCGTTGCTTTGAAAAACTTTGTAGATATAAAGTCTGATAATAAAACTCTCATTCTCGGAGATATGCGAGAACTTGGCGCAGAGTCCGGGAAAGAGCATAAGAATATTGTAGAGTTTATAATTGAAAACGGATTTGAAGATGTTTATCTTATCGGAGAGGAGTTTGATAATGTAGTAAAATCAACAGGTGGTGATATAAGAAGTTTTGTCGATATAACTGCGTTCAGAGAATATCTCGGGAAAAACAAACCGGAAAACAGATTAATATTAATAAAAGGGTCGAGAGGAATTTCTCTGGAGAAGATTCTTGATCTGCTTTAATTACTGATATAACAGAGATGCTGACTATGCATACAAAAGAAGAAAAACTGGAAGCTTTCGGGAGATTGCTGGATACGCTTGATGAACTGAGGGTGAAATGTCCCTGGGACAGAAAGCAGACAAATGAATCGCTTCGCGCGAATACCATAGAGGAAACCTATGAACTTTGCGCGGCCATCATTTCATCAGATAATAATGAGATAAAAAAGGAACTGGGAGATCTGCTGCTGCACATTGTGTTTTATTCAAAAATCGCCGAAGAGAAAGAGGCGTTTGATATTGCAGATGTATGCAACAGTCTTTGTGATAAACTTATTTTCCGTCACCCTCATGTTTTCGGAGAAACGGTTGCTGCTAATGCCGGTGAGGTGGAACAGAATTGGGAACAGATAAAACTTAAGGAAAAAGACGGAAATAAAACTATATTGTCAGGTGTACCGGCATCTCTGCCATCTCTTGTGAAAGCACACAGGGTTCAGGATAAAGCCCGTAATTCCGGATTTGACTGGGAAAATCGTGAAGATGTCTGGTATAAGGTGGAGGAGGAGCTACATGAATTCAAAGATGAAGTAGCAAATCTTGATACCGATAAGATGGAGGCGGAGTTCGGAGATCTTATGTTCAGTATTATTAATGCAGCCCGACTTTATGATATAAATCCTGATAATGCCCTGGAAAGGACTAATCAAAAATTCATCCGCCGTTTCAGTTATCTTGAACAGAAGTCTAAAGAAGCAGGGCTTAATCTTAAAGATATGAGTCTTGAAGAGATGGACAAGTACTGGGATGAAGCAAAGAAGCTTGGGTTATAATATAAAGTTTAATATAAAAAAAATAATTTTCAAATCTGATTCTTTTATATTTGAAGATAAAGAGGTCATAGCAGTATCTTTTTTGTTATGACTAGGTGCCGTTGATATTGCGTTATACAAGGATCACAAAGAGTGTGTATCTATGAAAAGATTTATTGTAAGTGCATCGCTTATCGTTATTATGATAATGAATAATGTTTTATTCGCTCAGAGAAGTCCTGAATATTACAGAGATTATAAGGATTTCTCAGTAGGAATGGGACTTTATACGAATACAGGTAGTGAATTTCTTAAGAACGGGACATTGCTGAATGTGAATTATGGAATATTCTCCTACAGAGGTATAGGGTTTCGTGGAGGATTCAATTATATCTATGGTATTGACGAAGACCTTAATATATTCTCAGTTCCGTTAAGTTTTGCATTGCGCACAATGGGTCGCGACAACAGAACGCCGGTTGAACGTGTTGTATCTTCAGCAGGAACTCTTGCTTATACAAGAGGCGACGGTTTTTCTGCTTTTCTTGCTCTGTTTTCTTTAAAGGCTGAGCTTAATGCCGGCCTGACTCCGGGATATATTGCCGGAGAGCCTTATTATGGAGAGGTCTGGGATTCCTACAATGGAAGCTATATGGAAGGATTATCAGTGAAAAACAGATTCATGCTGACAGCAGATGCCGGATTCAGGGTTTCATTAAAAATATGGAGATTTAATTTTATGGCAAATCCTCAGATACATTATAATGTGACGAATAATTTCCGTTACAGAACGTCACTGGAAAATTATGATTCTGATAAGGTTAATGATGTATTTTTCAGTATAAACTGTGGAGTAGGGTTTATTCTGTAATTGGGTAAATTAAAAACTTAATATAATATGAAAATATTAGGAAATATATTCTGGCTTATTTTCGGTGGTATAGCAACCGCTATAGAATATTTTACAAGTGGAATAATCCTTTGCATCACAATAATCGGCATTCCTTTCGGGATTCAGATTTTTAAGTTGGGAATACTTGCTTTATGGCCCTTCGGGTCCAGTGTAAAAGAGGACCAGACTTCTAACGGATGTCTTAACCTTGTAATGAATATAATATGGCTTTTCGTGGGCGGAATATGGATTATGCTTACTCACCTGGTGTTCGGATTATTGTGCTGCATAACGATATTCGGCATTCCTTTCGGATTGCAGCATTTTAAAATGGCAGGACTTGCACTCTCTCCGTTCGGGAAGACGATAAGCGGAATCACAGAATGAAACAAGTGAGAATTCAAGAAAATCCGAATTTGTTTTCTTCGCGGGATGAAAGTTAAAAAGAGGAAAAGATTTATACCGGCCTGATATTTCTGTAAAGAAGTGTCAGGCCGTTTTTCGTATAAAAATACGACACAATTACAGATTATGTGCATTTTCTTGAATACGTCTGCCTGAAATCTACAAATTATAGAATATTGACAAATAAATTAAAGAATTATTTCTGTATTTCCATGTCAAAAAACATACATAAAATAAAAAAAGCAGTACTTTTGCACCAAATAATATTTTAACATTACTTGTTTATAATATGGAAATAAAGTTAAGCAAAGGTTTGGACATTAGTCTTAAGGGTAGACCTGCGGAAAAAATGGGGCAAACGGCAAAATCTGAGTATTTTGTCCTTGTACCGGATAACTTCTGTGGCATTACACCTAAGGTTGTTGTTAAACCCGGAGAAAAGGTCTTGGCGGGAGGTGTGCTAATGACTGACAAAAACTTTCCTGAAATTAAATTCGTATCTCCTGTAAGTGGTGAAGTTACTGCTGTTGAAAGAGGTGAGAAAAGAAAAGTTTTAGGAATCGTTGTAAAAAGAGACGCTGCCAATGAGTATGTGGATTTCGGCAAGAAAGATATTGCTAAAATGGACGCTCAGCAGGTTAAGCAGACTATTCTTGACGGAGGTGCATGGGGATTCATCACTCAGCGTCCTTATGCAATAGTTGCTAATCCTACTGCAGAACCGCGTGATATCTTCATTTCTGCATTCGACAGTGCTCCTCTAGCACCGAATTTCGACTACGCTGCAGCTGCAGATCAGGAAGCTATCACAGCAGGTATTGCTGCTCTGAAAAAGCTTACTTCGGGCAAAGTATATGTCGGAACACGTTCAAAATCTTCTATCCTGTATCCGGGAGCGGAAGTAGTGACATTCGTAGGCCCGCATCCTTCAGGTAACGCAGGTGTACAGGCTCACAATATCAAAGCTGTCAATAAAGGAGAAACTATCTGGACAATCAGTGCATTTGATCTTATCCTTATCGGTAGACTGTTTACAGAAGGCAGAGTGAATTTCGAGCGTGTAATAGCAATTACAGGTTCTGAAGTGGCTTCACCTTGCTATGTTAAAGCATATCCGGGAACTCCTGTGAAAGATCTTACAGACGGTAATATCGTAAAAGCTGACTACAAACAGCGCTATATCTCCGGTAATGTGCTTTCCGGTGAGGCTGTAGGTATCGACGGATATCTGGGTTATCAGTCATCTCAGATTACGGTTATTCCTGACGGTTCTGATAATGATGAATTCGTAGGCTGGGCTGTACCGGGTCTTGCAAAATACAGTGTAAGTCATACTTATCTTACATGGCTATTTGGCAGAGCGAAAGAATATAAGATCGACGCACGTCTTCAGGGAGGTAAGAGAGCTCTTATCACTTCAGGTGATCTTGATAAAGTACTTCCTATGGATATATATGCAGAATTCCTGTTCAAAGCGACTCTAGCATTCGATATAGACAAGATGGAGAATCTTGGTATATATGAAATCGCTCCTGAGGATTTTGCATTATGCGAATTTGTTGACGTTTCTAAGACTGAAATTCAGAAAACATTCCGTCTGGGATTAGACCGCTTGAAAAAAGAAATGGAATAATTTTAGATAAAAAGATTATAAACAAAAAATATATAAAAAATTGAAAGCTTTAAGGAATTACTTAAACAAGATTAAACCGGATTTTGAACCAGGCGGAAAATATGAGAAGCTTTGGTCGGTTTTTGATGGTTTTGAAAGCTTCCTGTTCGTGCCGAACACTACATCCGGTAAAAAAGGTGTACAGATCCACGACAGTGTAGATTCAAAACGCGTAATGATTATCGTGGTATTAGCACTTATGCCTGCACTTCTTGTAGGTATGTATAACGTAGGTTACCAGCATTTCCTTGCAATCGGTGAAGATGCAGGATTCTGGGCTACATTTTTATTCGGATTCATCTCTGTATTACCTAAAATAGTAGTTTCGTATGCTGTAGGTCTTGGTATCGAGTTTATCGTTGCCCAGGTTAAGCACCATGAAATTCAGGAAGGTTTCCTTGTATCAGGTATGCTTATCCCTATGATTGTACCTGTCGACACGCCGCTTTGGATGATCGGTGTTGCTACTGCGTTCGCGGTTATATTCGCAAAAGAGATATTCGGAGGAACTGGTATGAACGTATTTAATGTGGCTTTGATCACTCGTGCGTTCCTTTTCTTTGCTTATCCGGGCAAAATGTCGGGTGATAACGTATTCGTTCGTACATCTGATTCATTCGGTTTCGGTGGCGGAAAAGTTGTAGAAGGTTTTTCGGGTGCTACTCCTTTGAGTTTCGCATCATCTAATCTTCAGCCGACGAATATCATCGGAGAACCTCTTTCCGGATGGGATTATTTCTTCGGGCTTATCCCGGGATCAATAGGTGAAACTTCTACTCTTGCTATTCTTATCGGTGCGGTAGTACTACTGCTTACAGGTGTTGCAAGCTGGAGAATCATGTTCACTGTATTTGGTGGAGGTGCTCTTATGGCATGGATCGTTAGTGCCTGCGGTGCTTCTGTATTGTCGGTAGGAGATCAGATCTGTCTTGGAGGTTTTGCATTCGCTGCTGTATTTATGGCTACTGACCCTGTGACAGGTTGTCGTACAAACACAGGTAAATATATCTACGGTTTCCTTATCGGAGCTTTGGCTATCATTATCCGTCAGTTTAACTCCGGTTATCCGGAAGGAGCGATGCTTGCCGTGCTATTGATGAACGTATTTGCTCCGCTTATCGATTTCTACGTAGTAGAAGCAAATATCAAACGTAGATTAAGAAGAGCTAACGCATAAACACAGAAGAATATGAATAGAAATAGTAATGTATATACGATAGTTTATGCTGCCGTTATGGTAGTATTGGTAGCTGCTGTGTTGGCTTTTACAGCTCTTTGGTTACGTCCTACTCAGGAAGATAACATAAGAATAGAAAAGCAGAGACAGATTCTTTCTTCTATTAATGTTGCATCAACGGCTAAAGATGCCGAGCAGCTTTATAAAGATTATATTACAGACAGTTATGTTGTTAACTCAAAAGGTGAAAAAGTTGCGGGTGACGCTTTCTACATTGTTGTAAAAGAAGAAGTTGCAAAACCTGAAGCAGAACGTATTCTTCCTGTTTTCGTTGCAACAGTTAACGGAAGCAAGAAATATATCCTTCCTCTTTACGGTATGGGTCTTTGGGGGCCGATCTGGGGTTATATCGCTGTAGATGCAAACGGAGACACTGTATATGGTGCGGTATTTGCACATCAGGGTGAAACAGCTGGTCTTGGTGCTGAAATCACAAAAGCAAAATTTGCTGATCAGTTCCATGGAAAAAATCTGTTTTACAATGGTAAATTCGCTTCAATCGCAGTACTTAAAGTTGGAGCAAAAGCGGATCATCAGGATTCTGTAGACGCAATATCGGGAGGTACGATCACATCTCAGGGTGTATCGAAAATGCTTTTCGACTGTCTTCAGCCTTATGCAAATTTCTTATCGTCACTAAAGTAAAAATATAGCATCATGTCAGAAAAAAATAAAGAAATATTTCTGGGACCTTTATCCAAAAACAATCCCGTTATTGTTCAGGTATTAGGTATCTGTTCTGCACTTGCGGTAACAGCTCAGATGGAACCTGCATTAGTGATGTCTTTATCACTTACTGCGGTTTTGGCATTTGCCAGCGTTATTATCTCATTAATGAGAAATACAATTCCTAACCGTATCCGTATCATCGTTCAGTTGGTTGTGATTGCGGCTCTTGTAATCATTGTTGACCAGATCCTTAAAGCTTTCGCTTACGAGGTAAGTAAATTGCTTTCTGTTTATGTCGGTCTTATCATTACAAACTGTATCCTGATGGGACGTCTTGAAGCTTTTGCTCTTGGTAACAAACCTTGGCCTGCTTTCCTTGATGGTGTGGGTAACGGTATCGGTTATTCTATAATTCTTTTGATTATAGCATTCTTCCGCGAACTTCTTGGTTCAGGAACTCTTTTCGGTCATCAGGTAATTCCTCAGATTTGCTACGATTGGGGTTATGAAAACAATGGTTTGATGATTTTGCCTCCAATGGCATTGATAGTTGCAGGTTGTATTATCTGGGTTCAGAGAGCTAAGAACCCTGAAATGCAAGAGGATTAATTTTAAACAGAGAGAGAAAAAATGGAATATTTAAATCTTTTCGTCAAGTCGGTTTTTATCGACAATATGGTGTTTGCCTACTTCTTGGGTATGTGTTCATACCTTGCTGTATCCAAGAATGTAAAAACAGCATTAGGTTTAGGTTTGGCCGTAACATTCGTACTTACGGTGACTCTGCCTGTTAACTACCTTCTGGAAACAAAAATTCTTCGTCCGGGAGCAATGACATGGTTAAGCGAAAGCTTCGCTAATGTTGATCTTAGCTTCCTTAGCTTTATCATGTTTATCGCTGTTATCGCGGCTATGGTGCAGATCGTAGAGATGGTTGTTGAGAAATTCACTCCGGCTCTTTATTCTTCACTTGGTATCTTCCTTCCGCTTATCGCTGTAAACTGTGCTATCCTTGGGGGATCACTGTTTATGCAGCAGCGTGATTTCGCTAATATCGGAGAAGCTACTGTTTATGGTGTAGGTTCAGGTATTGGTTGGTTGCTTGCTATTGTAGGTATCGCGGCAATCAGAGAGAAAATCACATATTCGGATGTTCCAAAACCATTGAAGGGTCTTGGTATTACTTTCATCATAACAGGTCTGATGGGTATTGCCTTTATGAGCTTCCTGGGTATCAAACTTTAATAAACTAATTAAAATCAGTAAAAGTTATGTTATTAGCTATAGATACGGCTACAATAGGTGCGGCGGTTGCGATCTTCCTGATTGTGATACTTTGTCTTGTCGGACTTCTATTGTTTGCCAAAGCAAAATTGGTGCCATCAGGAAATGTTAAGGTGGTGATCAATGGAGAAAAAGAAACAGAAACGGCTATTGGTACAACTGTGTTGGCTGCGCTACAGGATTCAGGCATTTTCTTGTCTTCTGCCTGTGGTGGTGGTGGTAAATGTGGTCAGTGCCGTTGCCAGGTAGAGGAGGGTGCAGGAGAAATCCTTCCTACAGAAGTTGGTTTCTATTCCCGCAAACAGATTAAAGATCACTGGCGTCTTGCATGTCAGGCTAAGATCAAAGAAAATACAGTAATTCAGGTTCCTGAAGAAGTATTCGGTGTTAAGGAGTGGGAGTGTACAGTTATTTCAAACAGAAACGTTGCTTCCTTCATCAAAGAATTCGTTGTTGCTCTACCTGCAGGTGAGCACATGGATTTCAAACCGGGTAGCTACGCTCAGATCAATATCCCTGAATACGATATCGATTTCAAAACATTTGAAATTGAAGAGAAATTCCGTGCAGAATGGGACAGATTCAAATTATGGGATCTTAAATGTAAAAACGATACTCCTACAGTAAGAGCTTACTCTATGGCCAGCTATCCTGCTGAAGGTGATATCATCATGCTTAACGTGCGTATCGCGACACCTCCTTTCGACAGAGAAAAAGGTGGTTGGGCTGATGTTAAACCGGGTATCGGTTCATCTTATATCTTCAACCTGAAACCGGGTGATAAGGTTATGATGTCAGGTCCTTACGGAGACTTCCATATTCATGAAACAGAAAACGAAATGCTTTACATCGGTGGTGGTGCCGGTATGGCTCCGCTTCGTGCTCAGCTTCTTCACCTGTTCAAAACAGTTAAGACAGGACGTAAAGTTTCTTACTGGTATGGTGCCCGTTCAAAAGTCGAAATCTTCTATGAAGAAGACTTCCGTGCTATAGAACGTGAATTCCCTAACTTTAAATTCAACATCGCTCTTTCAGCTCCTCTTCCTGAAGATAACTGGGACGGCTATGTAGGATTTATTCACCAGGTAATCCATGATGAGTATCTTGTTAAACATGATGCTCCGGAGGATATCGAATATTACATGTGTGGTCCTGGTCCGATGTCTAAAGCAGTTGAAAAAATGCTTGATGATCTTGGAGTACCGCGTGAAATGCTTTATTTCGATGACTTTGGTGCTTAATTTTAATATTGAATTCTTTCTTATTAAATATGAAAAAGCTGTCTCTGA
>CAMTON010000095.1 GCA_947074105.1 uncultured Bacteroidales bacterium | reverse complement strand
CTGGTATTGATTCTGATAAAGAAATCATATATAAAAAAGCAAAGGTCTTTATGTTTTTGATTAACATAAAGACCTTTGCTTTTTTATTACCAGTCAACCGGCATTTTGCCGTGAGCCTTAAGATATTCGTTGCATTGTTTAAAATGATTGTTTCCGAAGAAGCCTCTGTAAGCGGAAAGAGGAGAGGGGTGTGCCGATTCAAGAATAAGATGCTTATGTGAATCAATCAGAACTTTCTTCTTTCTTGCATAAGAACCCCAAAGCATGAATACAATATTTTTTCCCTGATCGGAAAGAGTCTTGATCACTGCATCGGTAAAAATCTCCCATCCGCGACCTTCATGTGAGTTGGCATTATGAGCGCGAACCGTAAGAGTTGCGTTAAGCAGAAGAACTCCCTGATCAGCCCAGCGGGTAAGATCGCCTGTCGCAGGCATTTTCTTTCCTGTCTCCGCTTCTATTTCCTTATATATGTTTATAAGGGAAGGAGGAAGCGCAACGCCATCAGGAACGGAAAAGCTGAGTCCGTGAGCCTGACCGGGTCCGTGATAGGGATCCTGACCAAGGATAACTACTTTTACATTCTCGAAAGATGTATGCTCGAAAGCATTAAATATATTTTTTGCTGCCGGAAAGATTGTCTGAGTATTATATTCTTCTCTTACAAAATCTGTAAGTTTATGAAAATAATCTTTGTCAAACTCCTGTATAAGGGCTTTTTTCCAGCTTTCTTCAATCCTTACGTTCATAATTTATTGCTTATTATTTAAGTTAGTTTTGTAAAGCTAAATATAATTTTCTATTTTTGCCTGACAAGTTTTAAGAAACGCCTCCGTAGTTTAATGGATAGAATGAGGGATTCCGGTTCCTTTGATCGCGGTTCGATTCCGCGCGGGGGTACATCTTTAAAGTGCTAACATATTGATTTTTCATGTGTTGGCACTTTTTGTCTTAATACCACTGCGTTAAAAATATTTGATAATCAATCCTCATAAATCATTTTTTTAGTCATACCACCGTCGACTATTATGTTTTGAGCATTTATAAAATCATTTTCTTCATTACACAGGAAAAGTGCTACACGCGAGATGTCATCAGGACGTCCTACACGTCCGGAAGGATGTTGTTTATGATCTGACTGTGACAGAGATGCGTAATCTTTTGTTTCAATCCATCCCGGAGATATTGCATTCACAGTAACCGGAGTATCAGAAAGAGAAACAGCAAGCGAATTGGTAAGAGAAACCACTCCTCCTTTTGAAGCTCCGTAGGCTTCCCAGCCTTCTTCGTTCTGATTGAATCTGGTTGAGCTGATGTTTATTATTCTGCCGAATGATTCACCTTTGTTTATTCTTAGAAATTCACGGCAACAGTAGAAAGTGCCGCATAGATTTGTATTGATAACTTTTGAAAACTCTTCAGGTGTGATTTCAAGAGGATGTTTCCGGAAATTTGCGATAGCTGCATTATTTATAATGATATGAGCCGTCGAGTATTTTGTTTTTATACTGTCGAAACAGTCTTTTACTTCACCGGGAGAAGATATATCTACACAGTAATAGTCATAACCGGATTCGGCTACATTCTTTTGAGGAAAAATATCAATTCCAACTACTTTATATCCCGCGTTTATAAAGGATAAAATCAGAGCACGGCCTATTCCGCCTTCTGAACCTGTTATTATAGCAATTCTTTCAGACATATATAAAAAAATAAAAGCAACCGAAGTTAATCGATTGCTTTTACTTTATCAAGTAGCGAGACCGGGGCATGATCCCGGGACCTCATGATTATGAATCATGCGCTCTAACCAACTGAGCTATCTCGCCATAAGAGTAGTTGTTTTCTCTTTTGCGAGTGCAAAGTTATACGTTTTTTCATTCCACACAATAGCCTGTCGTATATTTTTTGAATATTTTTCAGGCATGTTCTCATTATCAAAAAGATAGCTTGTGATTTTTTTTTGAATATTATTATGTCATGAATATTACATAAGTGATACATGTAAGTGTTATTATTTTTTTTTAAGTAAAAATGATTATTATAAATATTATTTATATATTGCCGCCAATATAAATAATGAGTAACCATGAAGAAAGAGAAATTTAGCGTTGAATATGATATGGGAAGTATTTCTCCCGCTGTCTTATGGACATATCTGTCGACATCACAAGGGCTGGAAAACTGGTTTGCCGATCAAGTAAACAATACGGGAAAGAAATTTAGTTTTGAATGGAATAAAGCAGTTCAGTATGCGGATCAGGTAGGTTGCAGGACAGGAGTGTTCATTAAATTCAGATGGGATGAAGAAAAAGAATCAAAATCATATTTTGAATTCAGGATTCATCAGATAGAACTTACGGGTAATACAATACTTGAAGTGACAGATTATGCAGAGTCTGATGAAAAAGAAGGATCGATAGAATTATGGAATCTTCAGGTAGATGATCTGAAGCATAAGCTGGGTATAGCTTAAAAGAAAAAGGCGAAAATCTTATGAAAACAGATTTTGCCTTAAAACAGATAATTTCACAAATTAAAATATCAATAGTATTAAGGGATAGTGATTCAAATATGATTCATTGTCCTTTTTTTATGCCGTAAAGAGAAGTTATTGTCTCAATTTTAATCTAAAAGGATATGATTTTGGTTCTATAAATAATTATTATCGCCGGAAGAGGATGATAAATAAGTATTTTAAAACCCAATATAAAAAATGAAATTTATCATTTTGGAAATTTTACATTACTTTTGCGTACAATTAAGAAAGATATGCGTCCTATAAAGCGATTATATACATTTATGCTGCAGACCTTTGTTCCGGTCTTATGCATGACTTTTTTCATTTGTCTTTTTATCGTACTTATGCAGTTTGTGTGGAAGTACGTCGATGATATGGCGGGAAAGGGACTTGAAGTTTCCGTGCTTGGTGAACTTTTATTTTACGCTGCTGTATCATTCGTGCCTATGGCACTCCCTCTGGCCATTCTTCTGGCCTCTCTTATGACTTTCGGAAATCTTAGTGAAAGGCTTGAACTTCTTGCTATGAAAGCGTCAGGTGTCTCTCTTATAAAGATTATGAGGCCTCTTATTTTTGTAGTGTCACTTATTGCTGTGGGAGCGTTCTTTTTTCAGAATGAAATACTTCCCATAGCCAATGTAAAAGTATTCTCACTTCTTTATTCTATGCGTCAGAAATCCCCTGAAGTAGATATTCCGAAAGGTGTGTTCTATAAGGAGATCAGCGGATATAATCTTTATGTAAAAGATAAGGATCACAAGACAGGTATGCTTTATGGTGTAATGATCTATGACCTTTCAAAGAGTTTTGAAGATGCGATGGTTATCGTTGCCGATTCAGGAAAGATGAATATGTCGGATGATAAGGAGTCGCTTTTGCTTACTCTTTATAACGGAGAATCATTTGAGAATCTAAAGGATCAGCGTACATCGAGTAAGAATGTGCCTTACAGAAGGGAAGAGTTTTCGATGAAGGAGATCCTGATCGAGTTTGACGCTAACTTCAACCGTATGGATGAATCTTTCATGCAGAATAAGTATATCGGTAAAAATATGCAGGAGCTTCAGGTTTCTCTTGATACACTTTCTCAGAACAGGGATTCAGTATCGGCGGTATATGCCAAATCACTTAAGGAAACTACATATTTCAGTGGTAATATCTCTACTGAATCTGTGGATTCCATAATTCAGGTGATAGATGTAAGAAATCAGTCGATAGAAAATATACTGGCTGAAACCAATCCCAAAAAGAAACAGGAGATCTACAGTAAGGCAGTGGTAAAAGCAAATGCCATAAAACAGGATTTTGACTTTAAAGATGCGATGCAGAAAGAGGAGAATAAGACTATCCGTCGACATCAGATAGAGATACATAAGAAATTCGTACTTTCTTTGGCTTGTCTGGTATTCTTTTTTATCGGAGCACCGCTTGGAGCTATTATCGGAAAAGGAGGATTGGGAATGCCTGTTATCATCTCGGTCTTTCTGTTTATTATCTATTACATAATAGATAATATAGGTTTTAAAATGGCCCGCGACGGTCAGTGGCCGATTTGGCAGGGTATCTGGCTTAGTACCGGAATTCTTTTACCTCTCGGTGTATTCTTTACGTATAAGGCTGTAAACGATTCAGTGCTTTTCAATATGGAGTCTTATAGTGAATTGTTCAGGAATATCATAGGTCTTAAGAAGAAACGTAAGTTTGCAAAGAAAGAAGTTATCATTGAAACATTGAATCTCGGATATTTTAAAGGTGAGGTTACAAGGTTTAACGAAAACTGTAAAAGATATCTTGCTCAGGAACAGAATCCCGCAAGTTATAACTTTATAAATTTCTTTATGGGAAAAGATCAGCCGAAGCCTATCGGAGACCTTATCGTTGAGTATAATATACTTCTTGAAGATGGAAGTAACTCTACGGATCAGCAGGTTCTCAACATTTTGTCGGATTATCCGTATATATATAAAATGAGGTTCGGAACTCCGTTTCATATTAAGGCAATACAGATTATATCTATTGTTTTTCTTCCCTTTAGTATAATATATTATACTTTTGCAATGTTGAAGCGAAAGCAGAGAAATAATACGCTTACAATGGTTATAGCGAATAATGAAAAGATGCTTTCCGTTATAGGAAATCATCCTTATAAAACAGAAAAATAAAATAAAGATAAAGATTAGAGATTGTGTTGTGGCAATTATAAGGTGAACTTTCTGCTAATCAAATAACTAACTCATTTCAAACAGAGTAGATATGTCAGAATTTAAATTAAACACGATAGAAGAAGCGGTAGAAGAGATTAAAGCCGGTAATCTTATCATCGTTGTCGATGATGCCGATCGCGAAAATGAAGGTGATTTCATTGCGGCCGCGGAGCTGATGACTCCAGAGAAAGCTAATTTTATGGCAAAATATGGTCGCGGACTTATGTGCGCTCCTATGTCGGAAGAAGTAGCCGACAGACTTGATCTGCCGTATATGGTAAGCTCTAATACTTCTATTCACTCAACTCCTTTTACTATTTCGGTAGATTTGCTGACTCACGGATGTACGACAGGTATTTCCGCTTACGACCGTGCAACTACACTGAAGTATTTGGCAGATCCGGATATCAAAGCTGAAGAATTCGGACGTCCCGGGCATATTTTCCCTCTTCGTGCACGATCAAGAGGTGTTCTCAGAAGAGCAGGTCATACAGAAGCGGCTGTAGATCTTTGTCGTCTTGCCGGACTACAACCTGTAGGAACGCTGATCGAAATTCTTAATGAAGACGGAACAATGGCAAGACTTCCAGAGCTTATCGAAATAGCTAAAGAACATAATCTGAAGATTATTTCAGTTGCCGATCTTATCAAATATCGTTTGAGTCAGGATTCTCTTGTAGAGCAGGGTGAAGAAGTAAGCATGCCTACAAAATTCGGCAATTTCCGTCTTATACCTTTCCGTCAGAAATCAAACGGTCTTGAACATGTCGCTCTTATAAAAGGTGAATGGAAAGAAGATGAGCCAATTCTTGTCAGAGTCCATTCTTCATGTATGACAGGAGATATCTTCGGTTCTATGCGCTGCGAATGCGGAGAACAGCTTCAGAAAGCTCTTGAAGCAATTGAAAAAGAAGGTAAAGGTGTTCTTGTTTATATGAATCAGGAAGGTCGCGGTATCGGTCTTATGAATAAGATCAAGGCTTATAAACTTCAGGAAGAAGGTCTTGATACGGTAGACGCGAATGTTCATCTTGGTTTTGATCCTGATGAAAGAGATTATGGTGTAGGAGCTAATATCCTTAAAAACCTTGGAGTCTCTAAAATGCGCCTTATGACAAATAATCCCGTTAAACGTGTAGGTCTTGAATCATATGGTCTTCAGATTGTTGAAAATGTTCCTATAGAAGTGGAGCCGAATAAATATAATGAGTTTTATATGAAGACGAAACGTGAAAGAATGGGGCATATTCTTCATAACTGCAAATAATATTACAAAAAATATTGTTGGTTTATTCAGAGATAAAATGATTCTTAATAAACGGATAAGAGTAAAAAGAAACTAACTTTTAGCAGGTTTCTTTTTACTCTTTTTTTATATTGCGGAATAATAACTCATTATAAAATTACTTGTATGATATTAAGCGAACGAGATTCAAGAACAGATCATCTTCTTACGGTAGCACGTCAGATGATGACGGCAGCCAGAACCGCGCCAAAAGGAAAAGGTGTAGATATTATAGAAATAATAACAGTTACTGCAGATGATATAAAAGTATTATCCGATAAAATGATTGCTATGGTTGAAGATCACGGAATGAAATTCTTTTTACGTGATGCAGATAATATTCTGAATGCCGAAGCTATAGTTATAATAGGTACCCGTGATCAGCCTCAGGGATTAAATTGCGGATATTGTGGTTTCAAAACATGTGAAAGCAAAGCAAAAGATGTGCCATGCGCAATAAATGTTACAGACGTAGGTATTGCTATCGGTTCAGCCTGTTCAACCGCAATGGATATGAAAGTGGATACAAGAGTGATGTTTTCAGTCGGACTTGCTGCAAAAGAACTGGGATGGCTTCCGCAGTGCAGCAATGTTTATGCTATTCCGCTGAGTGCATCTTCTAAGAATCCTTTCTTTGACCGGAAACCGAAGACGCCGGAAACGCCGCAGGAAGTTAAATAAACGATAAATCACAAATGATATTTATTGAGTTTTTAAGACGAACTGAAATAAGCGGGAAATAATAATACCGATAATATATTAAGCAGATATGATTTATGATATTCATATCTGTTTTTTTATTTACCCGGATTTACCGGTTTATTTTTCGTAACACTATATAATAATACTATTAACAAAAAGATACAATACAATATTAATGGGTTAAAATTAATCAGAATAAAATTTGATGTGTAAAAATCATTCATCAAACGTGACTTTTTAATCACTTTTAGTTAAAAAAATAATATCTAAAACTAATAAAACACCTCTTAAATCTCAAAATAGTTCAAAAAAGTCTTTTTTGGGACCTCTGTTTAATATTGATATATTAATCTATTTGACGGAACCTGTTAAAGAATATATTTGCCATTGTTGAAATTTAAATAACATTAATCAAATACTAACTAAAATCTTTGATATGGAGAAAAAGTTTACTCTGGCAGTCTTATCTGCAATTTCTCTGTTCGGCTATCAGCAGGTAAATGCTGAAACGGTATATGTTCCTTATATCCCGCAAAAAGTAGAACTGTCACAAAGTATCACATCGGATGCATATTCTTCTTTTGAAGCGCCAACAGTTTACTCTCTTGAGTTTAAAGCTGAATCAGGTGCTAAGATCAGATATTGCAGCACAACATTTACAGGTTTCGAATATCAGGCTAAAGAAGCAGGAACTTATCGTTTCGCAGTTAACGGAAGCAAAGCTAAAGTTTATTTTGGCAACCGTTATCTTGAGGAAATTGATATCGTTTCGATGGACGAAGGTGATGATGTTTACGGAATCCTTTCTGTAGGTACAGACGGAGAATATGCATGGAGTGTTGCTGATGATGCAGAAGCAAAAACAGGTATCTACAGCGCAAAGAATCTTCTTTTAAATCCGGGATTCGAAGAGGTTGATACTGAACTTACCTCTGTACGTTATATTCCTGCTTACTGGAGTGCTGATGATGATGCAGGTTTCAATTCCGGAAATTCCCGCGTAAACACAGGATCTGATCTTAACAGCAATATCAAAGGAGCTGAAGGAGAGGGTGTGGCTATGTGGCACGGTTACGGAAAAGAAACTTTCTTCCAGAGAATGTCTCCGGGATCTCTTAAAGCAAATACATCTTATCACGTACAGTTCACTTCATGGACTCATGGAGATACAAAAGGTACAGGATCATATTCTGTCAGAATCGGTAATGATATTGACAATGGTGATATCGCTTCACACGCATGGACGCAGAGCGGTACAAGCTGGGCTGTAAATCATATCAATTTCATATTCAAGACAGGTGAAATTGATGCCGATGAGACATTATACTTCAATATAAAAAGAAACTCTCAGTCTATCGCTCACTTCGACCGTATGACGCTTGTTGAATTTGACGAATCAAAAGCAGACTTCGGTATTTCCGGAACAGGGTTCTCTGAAGTTAAGTTTGAAGAAGGAAAAGCTTATGCTCCTAAAATCGAACTTAATGCAGGTGAGCAGTTCGAAATGACAAGCATGATCTTAAATCCTGATGTCGATAGCAATGAAGGATGGCAGGGAACAACATCTACAAATACAGGAGCTCATTATACAATGCTTCAGTATGAAGAAGGTACTCCTGAATATATCGCAGCTTCATCTAACAGATATCTTGACGCATACAGCTCTTCAATTCTGACATTTGATTCTTATCAGGTAATTGAAGATATTCTTGACGGAAGCTATACTCTGGAATGTGTGGCAAGAACAAACTCTGATGATTTTGTAATCTATGCTCAGGGTGTGAAAGAATTTACAATGCCTATCACTAACAACGGTAACGGTTCTGACGAAGAAAATCAGGGTTACAGCGAACTTGGTAAGGGCTGGAATAAATTCTCATTCGAAGTTATCGTCAATAACGGAACTCTTAGAATCGGAACGAAAGGTACGGCAACTGTAAACGGAAGCTGGTGCTCTTCTGATGAATACCGTCTTTATTATAACGGAGAAGCAGGTGATTATGAAGTAATCCTGGCTCTTAAAGATAAACTTCAGACTCTTCTTGATGAAGTTATGAGTACTGATCTTGGAGAAATGCCTGACTTTATTTATGATGAGATCGATGATATTTACATCGAATCTATGAAGCTGATAAACAGTACGTCTGCTACTGTGGAAAGTCTTAACGCGGCATATGACAAACTTAATGGTACTCTTGAATATGCTCTTGAAATTCAGCTTCCTTATAATCAGCTTCAGGCAGCTATCGATGAACTTTCAAAATTGAACAACGATTATGTTCAGGTTTGGGTGGAAGATGCTCTTGATGTACTTGACTCTTATGATTCACGCGGTGAAGATTTCACACAGGCAAAAGAGACATTATGGAAAAATGTAACTGCATATTATAAAGGTTACGAATCTATGGATGAAACTGCTGAAATCGTAAATCCGGGTGTTGATGCCGAAAGCAACAGCAGCGAAGTTGAAGGCTGGTTAATAACAAGAACTAACGGTAATACAAATACAACAACAGGAAATCACTGGTCTGTGCCTGAAGATGCTACTGCTGAAGATATCTCTTCAATATTTGAAGAAGAAGCAGCAAACAGATATTTTGATTCATGGAACGGAACTGCGGGAGCACTTCAGTATGAAGCTTCTCAGCTTGTAGAAGGTATACCTCCGGGCTTCTATATCCTTACTGCTGCGGCACGTACAGATGGCAGCAATGTTTATCTGTATGCTAACAACTGCCAGACTGAAGTACCTAACTTCGGAGATAAAGGCAACGACCTTGGTCGCGGATGGAGCTTTGTTGAAGTGCCATGTGTTGTAGGTAATGATGAAGTCCTTAATATCGGTGTTAAAACAGGTAAAGGATGGAACGGAAAATGGCTTTCTGCAGATGATTTCTCTTTGAGATATTATCCTGCTCTTGTTCCGACACTTGGTATCGGTTCAAATGAAACCGAAAATGTTGCAGTATATACTGTAGACGGAGTAATCAAAGTTATCGGTGGAGAGGCGAAAGCGGTTTACAATGTTTCAGGAGTAAGTCTTCCTGTAAACGGTAAACTTCCGGTTGGAATATACTATGTTATCGTAAACAATAAGGCATATCCTGTTGCTGTGAAATAACGGCTGAGGTTATAGATAATAATAGAAAGTGTAAGTGAAAGAGGGCGCATGAAGTTTTTTATGCGCCCTTCTTATTACCTGCTAAACCATTTAACACAAACTATACACATTATGAGAATTATCGGAAGAAAACAATTTTCAACCTTTCTTTTGCCGGCAATATTTCTTTTTGCCGTGCCCTTAAAAGCATCGGAATATTCTTTCCTGCTTAAAAATTCACTCGGCACCGACAGATCTGACGAACTTGTCGAACTGGAACTGGACAGCGATGCCGACTTTTCTTCACTTGCTCTTTTCGACAGTGAAGGAAACAATGTTGCCTATCAGTGGGAGGGAAACAAAATCATGTTTCAGGCTAACATAAAAGCAGGAAGTGTCTCAACATACACTCTTAAAGAAGGAACTCCTCTTACTCCCGAAACAAAAACATATGCAGTACAGAAAATGCCATCGTCAAGAAACGATATCGCATGGGAAAATGATCTTTCTATTTTCCGAATGTACAGCAGCAAACTTCTTTCTTCAGAACCTAATACCGCTAACGGCGTAGATATATGGTATAAAAAGAAATCATACCCTGTAATCGACAAAATGTATTCTTACTCCAACTATCATGTAGAGGGAGAAGAAGGTGTCGATGCTCATTCCGTAAACGGAAAAACTCTCGGCGGAGGCGGTGTTGCCGTATATCATAATAATAAATTATGGCTTCATGATCCTTACGACGAATGTGAATTCATTGAAAATACTCCTCTTCGTTCCGAATTCGTTCTTACATACAATAATGTCGATGTCGACGGAGATAAATATAAAAAGACGCTTCGCATCACAACTTCGGCAAATTCACTTCTGAATAAAGCCGTAGTGAAATATGAAGGTCCGGCAAAGAAAATGCAGATTGCACCGGCTATATATCTTCATACAAATATGGGATACAATACTAACGGTGTAACCTATGAGTCTGAGAAAAACATTATCGGTCTTGCCGAAGATAAAAGTGAAGGGACTGTCACGTCTCCTAACGCCCGAATGTATGCCGGTATATATATGCCGGGAGAAACTTCTGTAAGCACTATAGATCATCACCTTGTACTTCTTAAAGATTATGAACCGGGAACTGAAGTGACATATTATTTCGGAGGTGGATGGAATATATTCCCTGAGGGAAAATATCTTTCTGATGACGACTGGTTTTATGAACTTAATAAATTCAAAGAATGTATCACACATCCTATCGTTGAAACTTCAGCGGAAAATCTTCCTAAGAAATCCGATGTTACGGATGTTATGATGAAAGCCAATGACTACTGGCAATCGGCAAATCCGGTACATGGTAATGCTTTCTGGAATCGTGCCGCATATCATACCGGAAATATGGAAGCCTACAACGTAACGGGTGAACAGTCATATCTTGATTACTCTGAAGCATGGTCGGAACAGAATGTCTGGAAAGGCGCGAAATCGGATAATAAGGCTAACTGGAAATATTCTTACGGAGAATCCGATGATTATGTGCTTTTCGGCGACTGGCAAATATGTTTTCAGGTTTATATCGATCTTTTCAATATCGATCCCGCAGATCATAAGATTGCCCGAGCTATCGAAGTTATGGAATATCAGATGAGCACACCTCAAAGTGACTACTGGTGGTGGGCCGACGGTCTTTATATGGTAATGCCTGTTATGACAAAACTTCATAAGATTACGGGAAATCCCCTTTACCTGGAAAAACTTCACGAATACTGGCAGTATGCCAATTCAATAATGTATGATGAGGAAGAAGGAATTTATTTTCGCGATGCCAAATATGTATATCCCGCACATACTACTACAAACGGCAAAAAAGATTTCTGGGCACGCGGCAACGGCTGGGTTTTTGCAGCCTTCGCACGTATTCTTGAAGATCTTCCTCATGATGATAAATACCGCGATACATATATCTCCTATTACAAAAGAATGGCAGAGCGCCTTGCTGAGGCTCAGATGCCGGAAGGTTACTGGTCCCGTTCGCTTATCGATCCTGACTATGCTTCCGGATATGAAACCAGCGGTACCGCTTTCTTTACTTACGGTTATCTGTGGGGTATAAACAACGGCTATCTTTCTGAAAAAGTTTACGGATCGACAGTGGAAAAAGCATGGAAATACCTGACAGAAACGGCTCTTCAGCCTTCCGGAAAAGTAGGATATGTTCAGCCTATCGGCGAAAATGCGGCACAGCATAATGTAAGCGCAGAGACAACTGCTGATTTCGGAGTCGGAGCATTCCTCCTTGCTGCGGCAGAGATGTCGAAATATGCTGTTGGCGAAATGCCGAAACAGGTAGTGCGCCTTTATACTGCCGGAGTTGACGACAGAACGGTTATTACAGCCGTTTTCAGCAAAACTCTTGAGTCTTCAACAGCTTTAACAGCAGAAAATTATCTGATCAACGGAAAACAGCCAAAAGGAAATATCTCTTTCGACGGAGAAAGAACGGTTACGATCATCCTTGACTCTCCTCTTGATTACGGACGTCACACTATTTCAGTTTCCGGCCTTATCGGTGCTGAAGATGAACTTCTTGAAGAAAACTGTTCAAAAACCCTTATTATCACTGTTCCTTCTTATCCGATCGACAGCAGCGTGAAAGTTACAGCTATCGGCAATCAGTCCGGCAATCCTGCCGCTAATGCCATAGACAATAACTACGATACCCGCTGGAGTCAGGAAGGTATGAAACAGTGGATTCAGCTTGACCTTGGAAAAGAATATGATGTATGGGGAGCCGATATAGCTTTCTATTCAGGAAATTCAAGAAAGACATATTTTGAAATAGAGATATCTTCCGACAATGTGACTTTTGAAAAAGTCGTGTCTGACATGGAATCGAGCGGAACGACAAACGAAATGGAACGTTATTCTTTCCCATCGGTAAAAGCCAGATATGTAAGAATCGTTTGTAGCGGTAACAGTGCAAACAACTGGAACAGTATCACTGAACTTCGTACATGCTATTCCGACGAAGATGCTTTTGCGAATATCTGTCTTCCGTCTTTCATAACATCTGATATCCTTATGCCGGCAGGAGTGACATGGACTTCTTCAGATCATTCTCTCCTTACTGCTTCAGGATATGTTACGCTTCCTTACGAAACTACAAACGTGACCATGACTGCCGCTATGGGCGAACTGACCAAGGATTTCGATGTTACTGTTCTTTCCCGCGATCCGGAGAAAAACAATGTCGTAATGCACTACACTTTCGATGAATCAGATCTTTATACGGCAGACAATAATGCGAAATATGTAAAAGACAGAAGCGGAAAAGACAATGATGCACGAGTTTACGGAAAAGCGGTCATCGACGGAACCCTTAACCTGACATCGAATACTAATGCGGGATTTTCTACAAACGGTTATCTTCTGGCTCCGC
>CAMTON010000094.1 GCA_947074105.1 uncultured Bacteroidales bacterium | reverse complement strand
CGATAGGGAAATCAGGGTTACCCGGTTCTTCGCCATTTCCTGAATTATTTCCTGTAGTACAGTCTGTTTCAGGAATTTCTATAGGAGCTTTATCAAAACCTGCCCATACGACGTTTCCGTTGATCTCGTAAACTGGATTCCACTGATCTCCCTGATTATATTTATCAGTAGCAATCATCAGATTACCGTTAAGGCGACCTACCTTATATCCTTCAAAGTTTATATTTTTTGCTTTGATCAATGAATAAGAATTTCCTAACGCGCTAAGTTCTGAAGCCTCAGAGTAAATACGAAGGTTATTTCTGATATCCAGCTGAGCTTTTTCATCAAGTCTGATCTTAGCACCTGTCATCTGCCAGTTATTACATTTTACTGCTGCTGTTGAAGCAACATTCATACTGCCCTGAACAGTAAGAATCTCATCAGAATATATGTAACATTCGGTCATTACGTTAGTTCTCTGCCACTCAAGATATGAACAGATAAGAGATTTCGCGTTTTCAAAAGAACCTTGTTCCTGAGCGAATCTTTCAAATTCCATCGATCCGTAGTTTTCTATTGCAGCTGCGATAACAATAGCATTATCACTTTCTATGTGACCGTTATTGCTGACTTTAGTTCCGCCATTTCGTGTTTCAAATGTAGAAAGACTTATGACTCCGTTATTAAGCATAGAACTTCCGTCCGCAATATAAAGATCACCTTTAGAATCAAGTGTTCCGTTATTATAAAATGCACAACCGTAATTCTGTATTTTAATAGAAGAAGATGTTCCGTTGTCTGTTACAGTACCACCTTTTGCGATAGCAAGAACAGAATAACCATTGAAATCAGCTGTAATCTTAGAAGACATGGATATCTTTCCTCCGTTCATAACAACTATGTCATTACTTGAAATATTAAGATTGCGTTTCCATATCCAGCTTCCCTGAACATATACCTTCGAATTGTTTACTCCGTCGAAAATCAATCTTCCGGAATATTCATGACCTGCAGGAATCACATAATTCTTACCTGATTCTAAGCGGATATCGTTATTCGAGCTGATAACTATTGCGTTTGAAGGAAGATCATAATATTTGTAATCTTCAACAAGTGTTGAAACGGATTTCTTTGTAAGACTTTTTGTAGTAGTAATTTCATTATTAAAATCAAATACACATTCAAGAGAACCGTTTGATTCTATATTCTTTTCAAAAACCACTTTATTCCCGTTAGGAGCAGTCTGAAGAACAAAAAGTTTCGAAAGAGATGAAGGAATTACAATAGCAATATTGAAATCCATATCCTTTTTACATACTCCCATAGCAAAAAGAGATGCATCTTCCGACTGCAGTGGATTTTTGTCATATACGTCTATACGATAATAATATTTCCCTTCATACTGATCTGCAACTTTTACGTTAAGGTTTAAAGTTGAAAACATATTCCAGTCAAAACTGCTGTTTACTCCGGGAACGATAAAATTGTCATCGTTATTATAATCTGCATCATACAGATCATTTTTGATACACGAATTAAAAGATGCCGAAAACACTAAAAACGGCATTCCAAGTTTAATAAAGTTATTCATTAACTAAAAAATAAGCGTATATGTCTTTGACTCAAAGACATGATTATTAATAAAAAACAAAATAGAAACCGGGTCTATTTATATTTAAAAGATTTTCTTTGATTTATTAAATAAAAAATTGCGATAATAACAGATTATCTTTTTTATCTGATCTTATCATCTCTGAAGTTGCGGCGGAACGACGCATCTTTTCTTTTCTGATGTTCGCGGCGGTAACGGTCACGTTTTTTCAAAAAAAAGAACAAACAAACAATAACAATCAATGTTAAAGCTATTAGGCCGAAATATTCAAAATATTTCCCATTTTCTGAATAATAAGGCCATCCGATGAATGACATTACAACTAAATAAATTAATAATAAAATGGGGAGTACGATACTTCGTTTCATATATTTATTGTTTTATTGATGAATTGGATCAATCTTTGAAAGATAATCATAAATTACTTTACAAGCCCAGGCATCTGTAGCTGCATATTTTTTTTGTCCTTCAGAAAGAACATCTGATTCCCAGTTGGACAATCTCTGACTTTTAGAAATTTTCTTTCCGAACAAAAGAGCAAATATTTTCTGTAGACTCATTTCTTTTATTGCATATTTTTTTACAAAATCCTGCAATTCAATAAAGCTGTTAGGATGAAATTCACGGCAACGTCTTATAGATGAAAAATCATCTTTTATTGACAGTCCGATTTTTAATATATTCTTATCGTTAAGAATTTCAATCAACGGTTTTGGAAAACCTATGATATTTATTCTAAAAAGAAAACATATATCATCTGTTGACAACTGCAATAAAGCCACTTTGTTAAGCTGTCCTTTTTTAAATGCGGGTTTAGTTTCGGTATCGAATCCTATACAATTAACTGTTTTAAGATATTCGGTCGCTTTTTCCGCATCTTTAAGAGTATCTACAACTACAATTCTTCCGGGAAACGAAATCATTTCCATTAGAGAAATAGCTTCTTTTGTAATTGTCTTTTCTGTATTATTATCGCTTTCCATTAATAAAAATTTGGTTTTTATTTAGAAAAGATCCGCGTCAGGATCTAAATCCAAATTCCTTTGATTTGAAAAAAGCCAGTCTCCTGAATCATTCCCTTCCGATAATTTTTCATTCTGAAAAAGATCATCATCTTCTTCGTCTACTGAAAAATTTATCTTATTTAAAGGTCTCAGTACATTTACAAGCTTCTGTGACCAGTATGTTCTGAAGTTATATATAAGAAGCATTAAAGCATTCTCCATAGTAGGTTCATACTCCAGCGCAAAAAGAGATATGAAGTTTTTTATATCCTGGTAAATATCTGCAATATCTTCAGAAATATATGCAGGAATAGGATTCTCACTATATTGCATATCATCGGCAAAGACTTCAAGATAATCGTCTTTTTCGCCCATTATTCTTTCGATATTGACTCTTACATACTGATATATTTCTTCTGACACAAAAGTCTCTGCATTATCATCAATATCTTCATCATCTGTCTTAGGCAGCAAAAGAGCCTTGAGATATAAAAGAGGTAATATTTTTATACATTTATCGGTAAACTCCTTTCTTTGAGAAGAACCATTTTCAATAAATGAGCAAAATTCTGTCGCCACTGTAACAAACTCGATGGTTTGTTTTGAGTAAATAGACTTTTGTTCCATAAATTATTTCTGATATAAATTGTGTTGTTTTACAAACTCATAAACTTTGGATGTCATAAAATATCTCATATTCTTTCCTCTGTTTAATGCGTCACGAATAAACGTTGAAGAGATTTCAATAAGCGGAGCATTCACGCATCTTATATTCGGATATTCAGGATCGATATATACCACATGTCCTCTGCGCGGATAAACCAATATATTGTAATTCCGTTTTATTTCTTCATGATTAAGCCATTTATGGAAAATCAACCAGTTGTCAGCACCAATCAGCAAAACAAAATCCCTGTCAGGATGATTGTTTTCAAGAGCTTTCAGTGTATTGATCGTATATGAAGGCTTCGGCAGATCAAACTCTATTGTGTTTACTTTAAAATGAGAACAGTCGCTTATCGCCATTTCTACCATTTTCAGACGAAGTTGGTCATCCAGAAGCTGCTCTTTTTCTTTTAGAGGGTTCTGGGGAGTAACGACAAACCATATTTCATCAAGTCCTTCAAACTCCAATAAATAATTGGCCAACGCCAGATGGCCGATATGAATCGGATTAAAAGACCCGGAAAATATACCGGTTCTTATTTTTTTCTTTGTAATATTTGTTGCGGATGAAGACATAAAAAGGAGTAAGGAGTTCTATTCATTTATAAATTTATTCAACAACATATAAGTTTCCTGCTGAGCATTTTCCAGAATATCGTTGACTATTATAACGTCAAATTGCGGAGCTAAAGATAATTCAAATTCCGCCTTATCAAGTCTTGTAGCAATAGCTTCAGGAGTATCTGTAGCTCTTGACTGCAAACGGTCGCGTAAAGCATCAATGCTCGGCGGCTGAATAAAAACGCTTATAGCTTTATCACCATAAAACTTTTTGATATTTATTCCGCCAACTACATCAACGTCAAAAATCACATTCTTGCCTTCTGATATCAAACGTTCAACTTCACTTTTCAGAGTACCGTAGTATTTATCTTTATATACTTCTTCGTACTCAAGAAACTCATCATTATTTATTTTATTTCTAAAATCTTCAGGAGATAAAAAATAATATTCGCGACCATTCATTTCTTCTCCGCGCGGGCTTCTGCTTGTTGCGGAAATTGAAAATTCCAGATTTAGATCTTTCTCTAATAAGAAATTAATAATAGTAGATTTTCCGGATCCGGATGGTGCAGATACAATTATCAGTTTACCTTCTTTTTTCATATTATAATACATTTAATACCTGTTCTTTTATTTGCTCAAGTTCATCTTTCATCATCACCACAATCTTCTGAAGTTCGGCATGATTGGCTTTAGAGCCTAAAGTATTGATTTCACGACCGATTTCCTGACAGATGAAACCAAGTTTCTTGCCCTGTCCCGGAGTTCCGTTCATTGTCTCCATAAAATATTTCAAATGGTTGGAAAGACGATGTTTCTCTTCATTGACATCAAGTTTTTCGATATAGAATATGATTTCCTGTTCAAGACGGTTCTTATCATAATCAAAATTCTCGATTTTCGTCAAAGCCTCTGTAATGCGGGTTTTGATTCTGTCAACTCTCTCCTGTTCATATTTACCAACTTCTTCCAGTAAAGAGGAGATTCTGTTTATTTTTTCTGCGAAGATATTATAAAGCATAAGCCCTTCCTGATCTCTGAATGCTATAAGCTGATCAATCGCTTCACTCAATGTTTTTTCAATTACAGTGATTTCGTCTTCACTGATCTGCTGAATTTCAGTTTTTACTGCTTCCGGCATTTTCAAGAGAATAGAAAACCAGTCAGAAGGCAAATCAATATTCAGGACTTCAGAATTCTCTTTAATCTGATTATAGTAATTCGCGATAACAGACGTGTTTATCTTTGTAGAGGTTTCTCCAGAAGTTGTTTCTACATACATAAACATATCGACCTTTCCTCTTTCCAGTCGTTTAGAAATAACATTTCTAAAATCCATCTCTTTATCTCTGTACTGATTTGAAATTCTTGTAGAAAGATCGAGTTGTTTACTGTTAAGAGATTTTATTTCTATAGTTATCTTTTTATTTGGTAACTCTGCTATCGATTTACCAAATCCTGTCATTGATCTTATCATAGGATTTATAAGTTTTCGCAAAATTAATCTTAATTCTCGTTGAATATTCATTATAGAGATAAAATAATACTATTTTTGTCTTACATTGTTTTATAAAACACTTCTTTTTTTAATAATGCATTAAGGCAGTCTTAATAATATGTCAACTATTTTAAATATTGAAACTTCAACAAGCGTTTGTTCCGTCGCTCTTTCCCGAGACGGAGGTGTTGAATTCCACAAAGAAAACTATCAGAATATGTCGCATGCTTCTTCATTAGGCGTTTTTGTAGAAGATGCTCTTGAGTTCGCTAAAAAAAACGATATTACGATAGAAGCAATAGCTGTAAGTTGTGGTCCGGGATCCTATACCGGGTTAAGAATAGGAGTTTCAGAAGCTAAAGGTTTATGTTTTGCATTAAACATTCCTTTGATAGCAATAAACACTCTTCAGGTCATGACATGTAATGTTATGTTTAACGGAAGATTTGATGATAATGCTCTTTTCTGTCCAATGATAGATGCAAGAAGAATGGAAGTTTATTCTGCCATTTATAATTTAGGACTTGAGGAAATAAAGCCTGTTTCCGCAGATATCATTACAGAAGATTCGTATAAAGAATATCTTGATAAAAATGTAATTTATTTCTTCGGAGATGGTGCAGCCAAATGTCAGGATATCATTAAGCATCCTAATGCCAGATTCATCCAGGCTGTACTTCCTGTAGCGGTCGACATGACAGCACTTTCGGAAATGGCATTCAGAAGATCTGATTTTAAAGACGTAGCTTACTTCGAACCGTTTTATCTTAAGGAGTTTGTAACAACAACTTCAAAAAAGAAAGTTCTATAATTTTGTTATACCCCATCATTTATGAAATATAATACCCAACAAACCAAACTCATTCTACCTGAATATGGGCGCAACGTTCAGAGCATGGTTAATTTTGCCCTTACTATTGAGGATCGCAAAGAAAGAACCCGTTGCGCAAATACGATTATTCAAGTTATGGGAAACCTTTTTCCTCATCTAAGAGATGTAGAAGAGTTTAATCATAAATTATGGGATCATCTGGCTATAATGTCTGATTTCAAATTAGATATCGATTATCCGTATGAAATAATCAGAAAAGATAACCTTCATACCAAACCGGATAAAATAAGATATCAAAAACCGAGAATTCGTTACAGACATTACGGAAAGATTTTGCAGAATATGATTCAGAAGACTATGGAAATGCAGGATTCTCCTGAAAGAACTTTCTTGTTTTCCAGTATTGCTAATCATATGAAAAGATCTTATGTCAAAATGACAAAAGAGAATGATGTAGAACTTGATAAAATCTGTAAGGATATTAATGAATATACAGGTTATGCTATTGAAATTGATCCACGGTCAATAAAAATAGATACTCAGAAAAATACTCCTCAAAAGAAAAATAAAAATAACTCCAGAAAAGCGGTTCGATAACCGCTTTTTTTATATATTGCTTCTAATTGTTTAATTTTGATTATCTTATAAAAATAATATGTCATCTTTTGTAATCGAAGGAGGTCATAAAATGCAGGGCATTTTAGAGCCACAAGGCGCTAAAAACGAAGCGCTTCAAATAATTTGTGCCACCTTATTAACTTCAGAAGAAGTTATAATAGAGAATATTCCCGATATCCTTGATGTCAACAATCTTATTCATCTTCTAAGGGATATGGGTGTAAAAGTCAACAAACTCGATACCAATACATATTCGTTCAAAGCTGATGATGTTAATCTTGATTATATAAAATCAGATTCATTTCTTGCCAAATGTTCATCATTGAGAGGATCCGTGATGCTCATCGGTCCTTTAGTTGCAAGATTCGGATATGCTATGCTTGCTAAGCCCGGTGGCGATAAAATAGGTCGCAGGCGTCTTGACACCCACTTTCTCGGTCTACAGAATCTTGGTGCTGATTTTACATATAATCCGGATAAGCAAATATTCGAAATTTCTGCAGATAAGCTTAGTGGAGCATATATGCTTCTTGACGAAGCATCTGTAACCGGTACGGCAAACGTAATAATGGCGGCCGTACTTGCTGAAGGTAAGACTACAATTTATAATGCGGCTTGTGAACCTTACATCCAGCAGTTAAGTAAGCTTCTGAGTGCAATGGGTGCGAAGATCTCAGGTATAGGATCTAACCTGATAAGTATTGAAGGTGTAGAATCTCTTGGAGGAGCTAAACACAGAATTCTTCCGGATATGATTGAAGTAGGAAGTTTCATAGGCATGGCTGCCATGACGGGATCGGAAATAACTATTAAAGATGTTTCTTTTGAGAATCTTGGCATCATACCTGACAGTTTCCGAAAATTAGGTATAACTATCGGTCAGATAGGAAACGACATGTATATTCCTCCTCATGAAAATTATACTATAGAGTCTTTCATAGACGGATCTATAATGAATATAGCAGATGCTCCATGGCCAGGACTTACACCGGACCTTTTAAGTGTGATTCTTGTTACTGCCACTCAGGCAAAAGGAAGTGTTCTGATTCATCAGAAGATGTTTGAGAGCCGTCTTTTCTTTGTTGACAAGCTTATTGATATGGGAGCACAGATTATCCTTTGTGATCCGCATCGCGCTACCGTAATCGGACTGGATAATAAAATCAAACTTCGAGGTGCTACAATGTCATCCCCTGACATACGTGCCGGTATTGCTCTTCTGATTGCAGCAATGTCAGCAGAAGGAACAAGTACGATTCATAATATCGATCAGATTGACCGCGGATATCAGAATATAGATAAACGACTTAATGCTATCGGTGCTAAAATTACACGTATTGACTATTAAAATATGATAAAAAGAGATGAACTTATAAAAATCGGACAGTTTAACAAGCCTCATGCTTTATACGGAGAAATATCATTTACTTTTTCCAATGATATTTTTGATCGCTCCGACTGTCCTTATATTATATGCGAAATTGATGGTATTTTCGTTCCTTTCTTCATTGAAGAATACAGGTTTAAATCTGATACTACAGGTCTTATGAAACTTGTTGACATAGATACTTCTGACGATGCGAAAATGTTTACCAACACTGACATATACTTTCCAAAAACATATATAAGCGATAAGGAAGATACTGTTGCCAGTAAAGACTTTTTTCTAAACTTTAAAGTTTATGACGGTGATGACAATTATCTTGGAAGTATTACAGAAGTTGATGATTCTACAGCAAATGTACTTTTCGTTATAGATAATGGAGAAGATAATGAACCTTTATTAATTCCCGCAGTAGAAGAATTTATAAAAGAAATAGATGAAGAAAATAAGATCCTGAGACTTGATCTTCCGGAAGGTCTGATATAATCAGACCTGATTATATTATTCTTTAAAGAGAATAACATAGATTACAGAATTAAAATTTCTATAAAACATAACAGCTTAATGTCGCATTATAATTATATATGACATTAAGCTGTTTTATTTTTTGTATTTATTTCCTTACCTTTTCAATGAAAATATTTTACTATTTATGAAATCTTTTAAGGCCTCACAACTTCTTCATGTATTATCAAAAATCCGTATTCCACTGATATTAATTATTGTAATAGAAATAATAAAGAGGATTCCTGCTTTATGCAATTTTTACAACAGTCATATATATCCGTATATAAGTTATTTTTTCTATTCTATTTCTCAATTTTTCAGATTTTCGTTTTATGATATCTGTCTTTTCTCCGTTATCGTATTTCTAATAATCCAGATAATTTTTCTTTTCAGAAAAAAATCCCGCAAACGTTCTTTTTATATTATAATAAAAACATTTATGTGGACATACATAGCTTTTTATTTCTGCTGGGGAATAAATTATTTTTCTGACGGTGTAGTAAAGAAGAATAAACTGGAAGCGAAAATTGAGAATGATGATTTTCGTAAATTCATAAATCAATATATACTTAATCTAAATGAATCTTTTAAGAACTCAGATTCTATAACAGAAAATGAGGTAATTGAAGAAATATCCTATTTGATCCCTTTAACTTCCGATCAATTGAATATCAAAACATGGATTACTGACTTTAAGACAAAATATTCTCTTTTTTCACGCCTATACGCAGCTATGGGGATCAAAGGTTATTATGCTCCTTTCTTTTTCGAATCTCATATAAACAATCAGGCTATGAATATAGAAAAACCGGCGTTAATGGCCCATGAACTCTCTCATCTTCTTGGCATAACTTCTGAAGCCGAAGCTAACTTTATGGCCTATATAATAACTACCAGCTCTAAGAATGATTTTATCCGCTTCAGCGGATATTTCTCTGTTTTTCCATATATTATGAGAGATGCCAGAAATCATTTACCGGAAGAAGAATATAATAATCTTTTTGGTCAAGTAAATCCGGCAATAATAGAAGAACTAAACGAAAAATATCGCCACTGGAATCTTCTTTATAATGAAAATATAGGAAATATACAATCCTTCTTTTACGAATTATATCTTAAAAACAATAATATCCCTACAGGAAGAAAAAATTATGGTGAAGTTGTTAATATAATCGTTAACTACAACAACAATTAACACATTTCGACATAAAAGGCAAAATTCATAGTAAAAAAAACATTAATTTTGTTGCCCTGCTATATATTTTTTACCTACAATACTAAGCTTTGATGCCCAATACTAAACTTTTGCAAAATAAACAACCCAACAATAAAGCGATAGAACGTCTTCTTGAAGCATCCGATGTTCTTGACGCTGTTTCTTCATCATACATAATAACAAACAGCAGAGCTGAAATCGTGTATTGCAATAAAGCTTTTCTTCAGAATTATGATTTGGACACGGAAATAGATATTGATCATTTGCACCCAGGAGATGTATTTAAATGCATTAATGCAAATAGTGGGAAAAGCGCATGTGGAACACATCCAAAATGCAAATATTGCAATTTCAGGAACTGTATAATAGAATCTATTGAAGAGCAAACTCAGGTTCAAAAAGAAGCAATAATCAACAATGTAAATAATAAAATGACAGCATTATTGATTACTGCTACCCCGTTTATATTCGATAATCAGAGCTTCGTATCAATTTCCACAATTGATATAACAGACAGAAAGAAAAAGGATCTCATGGAATCTGTTTTCTTTCATGATCTTATCAATCTTGCCGGTAGTCTTGATGCTTACCTTTCTGTATTATCCACTTATGAGCCTCAGGAACTTGTTAAACATATAAATACGGTTAAACAAATCTCATCTCAGGTTCTAGATGAAATAATCTCTCATCGTGAAATATCTAAAGCCGAAGAAAATCAACTTGAGGTTGAAATAAGCGAAATAGAAATATCCGATTTAATCGACGGTATAAATGATATTTTCAATTTCCATCCAAGCAAAACAAACAAACAGATTCAATTTAATCTGAAAAATGATTTTATTATCGAATCAGACCGGAAACTTCTTGAAAGAACACTTATCAATATGATAAAAAATGCTCTTGAAGCCGTCTCTCCGGGTGCTGTTGTAAATATAAATATCACAAAACTTCTTAATGAGGTAATTATTGAAGTTAATAATCCGGGAAAACTTAAAGAAGATATAATTCCCTATATATTTACTTATGGATACTCAACAAAAGGAAAAGGTCGTGGAATCGGAACCTACAGCATAAAGCTTTTAGGAGAGAATTTCTTAAAAGGTAAGGCTTGGTTTGAATCTGACGAAGTAAACGGGACTTCATTCTATCTTAAAATACCGATTCACTTTATTGAAATATAATTTATTCAAAATAAAACAGCCTGAAATCATAATTCTGACTTCAGGCTGTTTTTATATTATATAAACTATGTTCCTTTATAATAACTCTTATTCTATGCACGCAACTAATGACCTACCTGCTTTTCCTGTTCAGCATTATAGCGGTCTCCGACAACAGAAATAGACAGAACTTCTTTTTCAAGAGCTAACCATTCTTCCGGAGTACATTTAAAATCAAGTGTACGAAGATTTTCTTCAAGATGAGAAATTTTTGTAGTTCCCGGTATTGGAACAATCCATGGAGCTTTTGCCAACAACCAGCCCATTGCAACCTGTGCTGATGTCATTCCACGTGTACGACCGAATCTGTTTAATACTTCTACAATCTTCATATTAGCTCTCATAGCATCAGGAGTAAACCGAGGCAAAGTCTGTCTGTTATCATTAGTGTTATCAAATACGGTATATTCATTCAGATTACCGCTAAGAAATCCTCTGTTTATAGGGCTGTAAGGTACAAAGCCAATACCAAGTTCACGACAAGTATCAAGAACACCGTTTTTCTCAACAACATTCCACATCATATGATATTCACTTTGAATAGCGGTAAGAGGCTGCACTGCATGAGCGCGACGAATTGTCTCTGGAGTTACTTCACATAGTCCCCATCGTTGTACTTTACCCTCTTTTATCAATTCTGCTATTGTTTCAGCAACATCTTCCACAGGTGTATTTCTGTCAAAACGATGCTGATAAAACAATTCTATTGTCTCTACTTTAAGTCGGCGAAGAGACTCTTCACAATATTGTCTTACTGTTTTCCGACTACTGTCCTGACGGCCTGTAGCCTTTCCGTTAATCACCTCATGTCCGAATTTTGTCGTTATTGCGACTTGTCCTTTAAAAGGCCTAAGTGCTTCTCCTGCAAATTCTTCATTGATAAGTGGTCCGTAAACAATTGCTGTATCAAACAAAGTCACACCTTTTTCAACAGCAGAATGTATCAGTTTTATACATTGTTTTTTATCCGGTGACTGACTTCGGTTATAATTCATCCCCATGACTCCGAACCCAAGAGCAGAAACTTCCATTGCTGCTTTTCCGGTCCCAAGAATACGTCTTTCCGGCATAACAATCGAAGGTGCCTTGTTTTTTATAATAGTTTTATCAGAAGGTGCAGCAGCAAAAATCTTATCAAATCCAGAAGGGAGCATAAATGTAGCTCCCATAAATGCCATTGATTTGAAAAATCCTCTTCTGTTTACCTCTGAAGTGTTGTTATTCTCTTCCATAATATCCTTATTCATCATTAATTAATTTTATGTGCTCCGATAAATACAAAACCAATATTTCATATAATCATTATTCTTATTATGACAAAATTAAATTTTAGTATAATATCTCAATTTGTCGGAAAGCTCATAATACTTTGTCAGAAAGATCAATTATAAAAGGATTGAAGTAAAATGAAATGGATAAATAAGGTATTAAAAAGGCCCGTTTAGCAAATTTAAACGGGCCTTTAATCAAAACGTATTATTTGGAGAATAACCGAATGTATTTTTATATATTTTAGAAAAGTGGGATAGATTCTTGAATCCGACATCAAAACATACCTCAGAAACCTTTCTTCCCTGATTTTTTATAAGGTCATGTGCGACTTCAAGTCGTTTTTTCATAAGCCATTTTTGAGGTGTGAGATCACTGATTTTTCTAAAATCTCTTTTAAATGTAGCAAGACTTCGACCTGTATAACCGGCAATTTCATCTAATGAAAGGTCGTACATATAATTATCATTAAGAAAATCGAGAATATCAATTTTCCATGGTTCAGTAAAATCAAATAATGATGCACAAAGATTCTTATCAGTATTTAAAAGGACATAAATTCCTTCAATCATTTTTAATTTTAGAAGCTCTTCCGACGGCTGAACATTCATTTCAAAATATGGAATCACAGAATCAAAAAGACTTTTTATATCCGGTCTTTCTGAAGGAAGAACATATAAACTGGCATCATTCCGTCTTGCGTTCTCAGTAACAATCTTTTTATCTGCTTCCTGATAAAATTTTCTCAAAAAATTTCTTGAGAACTTCAATACGAATGACTGATAAGGCTGTCCTTCTTTTATATATTTCTGCAACATAACCTGATTATCTCTTCTTATAAAAGCACAATCTCCGGCTTTGAGATTAGTTATATGTCCTCTTTCATTTATTTCCAGTTCTCCAGACTGTAAATAAATCAGAGTGTGCTCTTTATTAGCATGCGAGCATTGCCTGTCATCTGTAAAATAACTTGCAATGAACACATTTGACATATCTAAAACTTTTAGTATTTCCATTATG
>CAMTON010000093.1 GCA_947074105.1 uncultured Bacteroidales bacterium | reverse complement strand
AAAGATGTAGATCTTCTTGTTGTGGCTCCCAATCAGAGCGAAGCTGTTTCTCCGATAATAGAAAAGGCATATAATATGGGCATTCCCGTTATCGTTGTTGACAGATCGCTTAATACGGATAATTACACGGCTTATATCGGTGCGGATAATTATGAAATAGGCAAAATAGCGGGAGAATATATCGGCGGCCTTTTAGGAGGGAAAGGTAAGGTGATAGAGATAAACGGTTTGTCGGGTTCTACGCCTGCTTTGGCAAGAAATAAGGGTTTTTCAGATGCCATTTCTGCTTATCCCGGTGTGGAGATAGTCGCAAAGATAGATGGTGAATGGCTTAAGGAGACAGCTTTTCAGAGAGCAGATTCTCTTTTTGCCTCAGGCACGGAAGCTCAGGTAGTCTTTGCTCAGAATGACAGAATGGCTTCGGGAGCTTATGACGCGGCTAAGAAATATGGAAAAGAAAAAGACCTTAAATTTATCGGCGTAGATGTAATTGCCGGAGAAGGTAACGGGCTTAATGATATTTTAGACGGAAAGCTTGAGGCTTCATTTATTTATCCTACCGGTGGAGAGAAAGTGGTTCAGGTCGCAATGGATATCTTGAACGGCCGTCCTTATCAGAAAGAAAATATATTATCTACGGCTCTTGTTAACAAGGATAATGCAAGATTACTGAAACTACAGACAACTCATATTGATGAGCAAAGCGGTAAAATAGAGCAGCTGAATGATAAGATTGATATTTTCTGGAAACAGTATTCGGTTCAGAAATATTTCTTGTATGCCTGTATAATCGTGATTTTACTTTCATTAGCTATTCTTATAATAATTATCCAGGCTTATATAAGTAAGAATAAAACCAATATTATACTTTCGGAACAAAAGGCACAGCTTGAACAGCAGAGAGATCAGTTGATAGATCTTTCCAAACAGCTGGAAGAAGCAACTCATGCCAAACTGATGTTCTTTACCAATGTGTCGCATGATTTCCGTACCCCTCTGACTCTGATTGCCGATCCGGTAAAGAAACTTATGGAAGATAAGTCGTTAAGCGAAAAGTCGCGAGCTTTGCTTAGAATCATAGAGAAGAATTCATCAGTATTGCTGCGTCTGATTAATCAGATTCTTGATATCCGTAAATATGAAAGCGGAAAACTTGAGCTTTCTATGTCTAACGTCGATCTTGATGCCCGGATGAAAGAATGGAGCGAGGCTTTCAACGCACTTGCCATAAATAAGCATATACGTTTACAGTTTACTTCTTATTGTGACAGCGGTTGTTTAGTGGCAGTAGACGAGGAGAAGATAGAAAGAGTTTTCTTTAACCTTCTTGCCAATGCATTTAAATTCACTCCTGAAAACGGATCAATAAAAGTTTCATTATCTAAAGGTGAAAATCCGGAAAAACCTTCAGTCATTATCAAAGTCGAAGACAGTGGAAGAGGTATTCCGGCTGCAACTATAGATCAGATATTCGACAACTTCTATCAGATAGACAATAAACATAACGGTTCGGGAATAGGACTTTCGCTATGTAAATCCTTCGTTGAACTTCATGGCGGAAATATTACCGTAAAAAGTATTGAGGGAAAAGGAACAGTCTTTATAGTGGAGATTCCTGTTACTGTAACAAATCAGTCGGCAGAACATAAAGAAAGCAAACATGCAATATCTGAAGTTGTGCTAAACGAGCTTGCTGACGACCTCGATCAGGAAGACCGGTTGAAGGAAGATAACAGAAAGACACTTCTTGTTATCGATGATAATGATGATATACGCAGTTATATAAAGATATTGTTAGGTGATGATTATAATGTAATCGAAGCTCCCGACGGCAGACAGGGTGTTAAGATGGCAATGAGATATGTTCCCGATATTATTGTCTGCGACGTCATGATGCCTGTTATGGATGGTCTTGAATGTTGTAAACAGCTGAAAAGCGAAGTCCAGACATCACATATCCCTTTACTTATGCTTACGGCATCTTCAATCGATGAACAGCGTATAGCAGGTTTTGAATCGGGTGCCGATTCGTTTATTTCAAAACCGTTTAACTCTCAGCTTTTAATAGCAAGAATAAAGAATCTTATAGAAAACAGACACCGTTTAAAACAGTGTTTTGGCGATAATAATATCGTGGAGCAGGAATCAATAAGTAATGTTGATAAAAGTTTCCTTGAGAAATTTAAAGAACTTATAGACGAAAATATAGGAAACTCGGAACTTAGCGTTGAGGAACTTGGCAGAAGTATGGGACTCGGAAGAATACAGCTTTACAGAAAAGTAAAGGCATTGACAAATTATTCACCGAATGAATTTCTCAGAATTACACGTCTTAAAAAAGCAGCTTCGCTTCTTGCTTCTTCCGAGAAAACAATCTCAGAGATAGCCTTTGAAGTTGGATTCAATTCTTCTTCATATTTTGCCAAATGTTATAAGGAATATTTCGGCGAGAATCCTACCGATTTTCTGAAAAGAAAAGGATGATTTTAATAATCAGCGACTTATATGATGCAACATTTGTTTCTTTCTCTGTAATAAATGTTGCATTGTAACAAATATGTTATGAAGAGAAACATCTCTGTCACGGTCCGGAGTGCGCTCTTCATATATTTGCCGTACAAATAAATCAAACGGCAAGTCCATGAAAAAACTCTCAATTATTAATTCGGCGCTGTGCGTATATGCACTAATGAATTGTCTTAATGTTTCAGCTCAGAAAGACAATACTCAGAAAAGAATAAAAGATAATAATGTAGTATCACCTGATTCAATCGCGGGACAATCTTCAAAAAAGAATGAAGAGGGCAACAGAAATGTGATGCTTAATGCTTCGAGTGCAAACGGCCCACGTGAAATTCAGATCGGTCTTCCTTCTTCTGATGTCAATGTCCTTGAAAACGGTCTTCCGGTAGTATATAACTCAAGCCCTAGAGGTGTAAATTCAACCTGGCGCGCAGACGCAAGTCTTAGTGGAGTAGGGTTACAGAAAATATCTGAAACGGCAATCACTACAGGTAATATCGGTTACGCAGTAACGTCAGAAACACAGCTTGGGGAAAAAGGTTTTCACGGTGCTTTATGGTATAAGACGAATCATTTCGGAATGCAGGAGTTTTCGTTCAACCTTAATGGCGGTTTAGGCAAAGACTGGTTCTATAGCGCAAGCGCTTATCAGAACTTTGATCCGGGAACTTTCAAAATCAAACTTGCGGATAATCAGGACAGAACACAGATCTACAAACTTGCCCTGACAAAACGTTACGGAAACGGCAGAGGTGAACTTTCTGCAATCTATAACTACAGCAAGAGCTATCCTTTATATAATTTTGCGACACAATCGGCCCCTTTCATATATGTAGGCGACGGAAGCGTACAGCAGCTCGGAGATTTCAAACTCGGAACACAATCATATCTACCCGTAGATTCTGAGATTGTTTACCGTGATATGAGAACAGGTGAGCTTTCAACAATAAGCCTGTATGATGCTTCTGAAAATGTATCAAACAATATTACCCTTGTAAATAAATACAATTATGATAACGGCGTAACGTGGAATACCTCTCTTAAATACGGGAAATCACTCGGAGCGGTAGTTTATCAGTCGCCAATGTCTCTTCAGAAATATAACGGAGCAATACCTTATACTTATCAGGCGGACAACGGAACGATGCAGCCTTATACAGGTGAATATGTTCAGAGCCGTATGTCATGTATCAACCGCGGAAATATCGATGAGTTGATGCTTACAACCGAAATTTCAAAGAAATGGGACAATTCTACACTTAGAATCGGTGTTAATGAATGGTACTATAATATAGATTATACGTCAAACACTTCTATGTATGATCAGTCTGTGCCTGTTGACGGCGGATATGCGGTAAGACTTTACAATCAGAATGCGGCTTCTTCTACAGACAGAGTTTATGCCAATGCTAACGGAGATTATAACGGTTGTTTTTATGACCTTAATAAAAATGCTTCGGAATACTATAACGGATATGAGAACAAACTTGCTCTTTATATCACAAATGACTGGGATATAACTTCAAAACTTAACCTTTACCTGGGTGCAAGACTTGAACATCAGAGACTTCGCGGAGAAAATGCCGCAGTAAGAGATGAAGCAGGCAATTATGTAGGTCGTTTCGCAGACTATTATCTTGGAGCAACTGCAGAAGATGGTACTAAGATCAATCCGACAGACTTCAGCTATGACTGGTTTAACTACTGTGCTACTGCCGCTGTAACATATAAGGTCACACAGCCTTTCGGACTTACCGGAGACTTTACCTATATTACTCAGCGCCCGCGCATCAGTAATTTCGCTCCCGCTACGATGCCTAACACAGATCAGATATCTGTTCCTCTTGGCCGCGCCGGGATATATTACAATAATAAATGGCTTAGTCTGACATCTCTTTTCTCATATATCTCGAAAACAAACAATAATTCGACGCTTAACCTGCAGCACCAGACTGCTAACGGCAGTAACGAGATTATGGCGGCTCCGCTGATCTATGATATACAGACATGGGGATGGACAACAGACATCGTCGCTAATCCGTTTAAAGGATTTAACCTTCATTTCCTTTTCACTTATCAGAATCCTACTTATAAGAAATATGAAACATCGGTTGAGTTTTCCGACGGTTATGTAGGAGAGATTAACGCGACAGGAAATATCGTGGCAGAAATTCCTCAGATAATCGTAGAGATCGACCCGAGCTATAATATTACTGAAAAACTGCGTCTTTGGGCAAGTTTCCGTTACTTCGGTAAGACTTATGCCAACATAAATGAAGCATACTTCTTTAAAGGACGCTGGGAGACATTTGCAGGAATCGACTGGAAAGTGAACAGCAGACTTGACCTTGGATGCAACGTGGTGAACTTCCTTAATCAGACAGGAGCGCGCGGAAGTATCGCAGGAGCGGAACTTGTAACAAAAGAGGAGGCTTCACAATATGCGGGAGCTGTACTTGCAGGAAGTTATCTTCGTCCTTTCACTGTTGAATTCAACGCGAAAATCAAATTTTAAAAGAATAAATCAAATCAGATACGAATGATGAAAACAAATATATCGACTATCACAATGGGTATGCTTTTAGCTGCCGGAATGAGCTCATGTGAAACTAAAGAGAGCAATATTTCAGTTACTCACCAGGGTGATACTCTTACAACGATACATATCACAAATCCTACAAAATATCTGCTGTTGCCTATTGAAAACAACAGCGACGAAATGAAAGTACTTCTTAACACAGGCAGTAAGGCCGATACCTATATGGATATCCGTCTTGCAGTATCAAATCCTGATTATTATGTTCCTTTCGCATTGCCTGAAGGAGCGAAAGAGGCTACGGTTGTGATACGTAATACTGATCCGGAAGCAGTATGCTGGGACCTTATAAGCCTGAGCGACAGCTTTGATTCTTCAAACAGAGATAAATTCAGACCACTTTATCATCATACTCCTCTTTACGGATGGATGAATGACGCTAACGGACTTATATATAAAGACGGAGAATATCATCTTTATTTCCAGTATAACCCTTACGGGACGAAATGGGGAAATATGCATTGGGGACACTCGGTAAGTAAAGACCTTGTGACATGGGAACATCTTGACCCGGCTATCGAACGCGATACGATGGGACACATATTTTCGGGAAGCTCTGTTGTCGATCATAACAACAGCGCAGGCTTCGGCAAAGATGCCATGATTGCTTTCTATACTTCGGCAAGCGATGAAAACGGCCAGATTCAGTGTATGGCTTACAGTGAAGATAACGGACGTACTTTCACAAAATATGAGAATAATCCTATTCTTACTCCTTTCGACGGATTGAAAGACTTCCGCGACCCAAAAGTGTTCTGGTATGCGCCGGATCAGAAATGGGTAATGATAGTTTCAGCTGATGTCGAGATGAGATTCTATTCTTCCGACAATCTTAAGGACTGGGAGTATATGAGCGGATTCGGTAAAGGATACGGAGCAGAATTCAGTCAGTTTGAATGTCCTGAAATGGTGGAACTTGCAGTTGACGGCAACCCTGACAATAAAAAGTGGGCTCTTATCGTGAATATCAACCCCGGATGTCTGTTCGGTGGAAGCGCTACTGAATATTTCATCGGTGATTTTGACGGAACAAACTTTATTTGTGACAATGAGCCAGAAGTTGTAAAATGGCTTGACTGGGGTAAAGATCATTATGCTACTGTATGTTTCAATAATACAGGCGACCGTGTAATCGGTGTGCCATGGATGAACAACTGGCAGTATGCCAACTATGTCCCGGTAGAACAGTTCCGCAGTGCTAATGCTCTTCCGAGAGAATTATTCCTTTTCACAGACTCAAAAGGAGAAATCATGATGGGTTCTAAACCTGTAGACGAGCTTAAAACTCTTCGCAAAGAGGAACTTAACATCGGTCAGATCAATCTGAACGGAGAATATATAGTAGAAAAGCTATTCGACAATAACCAGGGTGCTTTTGAACTTGAAATGGAAATCGACCCTTCGGATTCTAAGACATTAGGTTTTGAAATGCTTAATGAGGCGGGTGAAAAAGTAGTCATATACTTCGATATGCCATCTCAGAGAGTCGTAATGGACAGATCTCAAAGCGGAATTATTGAATTCGGAGAAAAAAGCGAACCTCATTTCATCGAAACTCATGAAATGCGTAAGACAAACTCTGTGAATTATATAAATGATTTCGCACTTGGAACATGGGCTCCGATAGAGAAAGGGAAAAAACAGAAACTACAGGTTTTTGTTGATAAATGTTCGGTAGAACTATTCCTTAACGACGGAAAAATAGCTATGACTAATCTTGTATTCCCTAATTCTCCATACAATAAGATTCGTTTTTTCAACGACGGCAAAAAGCCGGCATCGGTAAATGCTACGGCTTATAAATTATCAGAATAAAAATATTGAAATATCACTGAAAAAATGCAGACATCAAAAATAAGATTAACTCAAAAACCTCCGTCAGGGATAAATGCGCAAGCATCGGGGACAGGAATCGCTCAGATCCTTCCTGTAATGTTATGTTTCTTTGCAATGGGCTTTGTTGACCTTGTAGGAATAGCATCTAACTATGTCAAAGCTGATCTCGGCCTTACAGATACTCAGGCTAATATATTTCCATCACTTGTATTCTTCTGGTTTCTGATATTTTCGGTACCGACGGGAATACTTATGAATAAGATAGGAAGAAAACGAACAGTATTGCTAAGTCTTGCTGTAACAACGGTTTCTCTGTTTATCCCTCTTCTGGGCAACGGTTATTATCTTATGCTCTGCTCTTTTTCACTGCTTGGAATCGGTAATGCTCTGATGCAGACATCGCTGAATCCACTTTTAAGCAATATCGTAAGCGGAGAGAAACTTGCAAGCAGTCTTACTTTCGGACAGTTTGTAAAAGCAATAGCTTCATTTATCGCGCCTTATCTGGCAATGTGGGGAGCTATGAGCGCGATGCCGACATTCGGTCTTAGCTGGAGAATACTTTTCCCGATATATATGATCATTGCAATGGTAGCAGTCGTTTTGCTTAGTTCGACTACTATTAAAGAGGAAGCTCCCGACAAAGCCTCAGGCTTTAAGGATTCGATATCCCTCCTTAAACGTCCATTTATTCTACTTTCTTTCATCGGCATCATGTGCCATGTGGGAATAGATGTGGGAACAAACACCACTGCGCCTAAGATCTTTATGGAACGTCTTGGTATGAGTCTTTCTGATGCCGGTTTCGCGACAAGCCTGTATTTCATCTTCAGAACACTGGGTTGTTTCACCGGAGGATTCGTGCTTCAGCGTTTCTCATCTAAGATATTTTTCTTCATAAGTTCATTATGTATGATTGCGGCTGTTATCGGTCTGTTTGTCTTCAATAGTGTGGAAGCGATTTATGTCTGTATCGCACTTATCGGTTTCGGTAATTCGAACATATTCCCGATAATCTTTTCTCAGGCAATGCTTTCCGTACCGGATAAGAAAAACGAAATATCAGGACTTATGATTATGGGTCTTTTCGGCGGAACAGTGTTTCCTCTTATCATGGGCTTTGCCAGTGACGCTGTAGGACAGAACGGAGCAATCGCCGTAATGTCGCTGGGAATTATTTATCTTCTTATTTACACCTTAAAAATCAAAAAATAAATATTATGACACCTTCTATAATCGTAGGAATGGGCGAGGCTCTTTGGGATGTGCTTCCAGAAGGGAAAAAGCTTGGCGGGGCACCTGCTAACTTTGCTTATCATGCATCACAATTCGGACATAAGAGTTATGCTGTAAGTGCAATAGGAGATGATATACTGGGCAGAGAGATTATCGAAAATCTTGAAAATAAGAACCTGCTTTATGAGATTCAGACCGTTGATTACCCTACCGGTACCGTACAGGTCGAAGTTGACGATAAAGGTATTCCCGAATATGAAATAAAAGAAAACGTGGCATGGGATAATATCTGTTTCACACCACAACTGGAAGAGTTGGCTAAAAACTGCCGTGCAGTATGTTTCGGTTCTCTCGCTCAGCGAAACAACGTATCTCAGAATACTATTTACAGTTTTCTTGATGCTATGCCTGAAAATGAAGATACATATAAGATCTTTGATATAAATCTTCGTCAGAATTTTTATAATGAGAAAACGCTGATTCAGTCACTTGAAAAGTGTAATGTGTTGAAGATTAATGATGAGGAACTTGTGATTATAAGCAAGATGTTCAGCTTTTCGGAAGCGGATTTTCCGTCTTACTGTAAGTCTTTGCTTTCCGGATATAATCTTAAAATGGTGATTCTTACCTGCGGTACAAACGGCAGCTATGTATTCACTGCAGATGAAATGTCATTTGTTGATACACCGAAAGTCGAAGTTGCGGATACGGTAGGAGCGGGCGATTCGTTTACCGCGACATTTGTCTCGTCGATATTAAACGGGAAATCTGTAAAGGAAGCTCATAATATGGCTGTGGAAGTTTCTGCTTTCGTATGCACACAAAAAGGAGCGATGCCGGGATTACCACAACGATTTAAAGACCAAATTAAATAAACTGAAACCACAATATGCGACACATAAATATTAAAAACAGCCTTACAGCGCTATCTCTGGTATTTGTTTCTTCTGTTTACGCTCAGGAGGAGTTTATCAGAATTTCAACCGATCAGACTGACCTTATACTTAAAACAGCACCAAATAAAAGACTTTATCAGGCTTATCTGGGAGAAAGGCTGATAAATGATTCTGATATAAATGAACTGCCGCATTATATTGCCCGTCCGGGTTCCGACGGCTCGGTTACGCCCCGCGGATGGGAAGTGTATCCTGTATCGGGAGGAGAAGACTTTTTTGATCCTGCTTTCGGAATAACTCACAATGACGGAAATATGACCTCTTATCTCTATTATCGTTCACATGAGGTGAATGATATTGACGATAACGTCAGAGAAACGATTATTAAGATGGCTGATGATAAATATCCTCTTGATATCACTCTTCATTATATGACTTTCGCGAAAGAGAATATCATAAAATCGTGGACAGAGATCAGTCACGGAGAGAAAAAAACTGTCACTCTTAATCAGTATGCTTCTTCGATGCTTTATTTCGAAAGTCCGAAATATGTACTGCACGAATATAGCAGCGACCATTCTCAGGAAGCGAAACTACAGACTCAGGAGCTGAAATTCGGAAAGAAGGTAGTGGATACAAAACTTGGATCTCGTGCCGCTATGTTTACCCATCCGTTTTTCCAGTTAGGATTTACAGATGAGGTGACTGAAAATCATGGGAAAGTCTTATTCGGGACTTTAGGATGGACAGGTAATTTCCGCTTCACTTTTGAAGTTGACAATGTTAATAATCTGCGTGTGATATCGGGTATAAACCCTTATGCTTCAAACTATGAACTTAAACCGGGAGAGGTTTTCACAACTCCTGAATTCATATTCACTTTAGGTTATAACGGTATAGGGCAGGCAAGTCGTGATATCCACGACTGGGCAAGAAAATATCAGTTAAAAGACGGAATGGGCGACCGCCGCACTCTTCTTAATAACTGGGAAGCTACAGGAATGGATTTTGATGAAAAGATTCTCGGAGAATGGATGGTCGAGGCTAAGAATCTCGGTGTAGATATGTTTCTTCTTGATGACGGATGGTTTGCCAACAAATATCCGCGTAATGATGATAAGGCAGGTCTTGGAGACTGGGAGCCGAATCGCGAAAAACTGCCAAACGGAATCCCGGGACTTGTTGACGCAGCTAAGAAAGCAGGTATAGAATTCGGTCTTTGGGTAGAACCTGAAATGGTGAATCCTAAAAGTGAGCTTTTCGAAAAGCATCCTGACTGGGCTATCCGACAGCCGAACAGAGATACATATTATTACCGCGATCAGCTGGTGCTTGACCTTAGCAACCCTAAGGTGCAGGATTATGCCTTCGGTGTTGTTGATAAGATACTTTCTGAAAATCCGGATCTTACTTATCTGAAATGGGACTGCAACAGTCCGATTACAAATATTTATTCTCCGTACTTAAAAAATAAGCAGAACAATCTTTATGTTGATCATGTAAGAGGGATTTATAATATTCTGAAAAGAGTAACCGATAAATACCCTGACGTAGAGATTATGATGTGTTCGGGCGGTGGTGCACGCTGTGATTATGAAGGCCTGAAATATTTCGGCGAATTCTGGTGCAGCGATAACACGGACCCAGTTGACAGACTTTTCATTCAGTGGAATTTTTCTCAGTATTTTCCTATAAAAGCGATGGCCGCTCACGTGACAAGCTGGAATAAAGATGCAAGCATCAAGTTCAGAACAGATGTTGCTATGATGTGTAAGCTTGGATTTGACATCTCTCTTAAAGAGTTGACTGCTGACGAACAGCAATTTTGTGCCGAAGCAGTGGCAAACTTTAAAAGACTGAAACCGGTTATTCTTGAAGGAGATTTCTATCGACTTGTTTCACCTTATGACGGCAATCATACAGCAGTAATGCATGTTACAAAAGATCAGAATAAAGCAACGCTTATGGCTTATGACATATTTCCTGGCTTTAAAGAGAAACTATATCCTGTGAAACTTCAGGGACTGGATCCTGCGAGGAGATATCGCGTTAAGGAAATCAATCTTATGCCGGGCACTGAATCTGTTTTGCCTGAGAATAATAAGGTTTATTCAGGTGATTATCTTATGAAAGTGGGTCTTGATGCTTTCAGTGCAACAAGAATGAACAGTAAAGTGATTGAAATAACAGTGGAATAATAATAAAAAAGAAAGTCGTTTATCTCAAGGGATAAGCGACTTTTTTTGTGATGCATTTTCGTGACACCGTCCACTTTTCATATTGACACCGTACGGTTTCAACATCGCAACTGTACAGTTGCAATATTATCAGTGTACGTCTTTTTTCATGTAACCCGTATAGTTTTCACAGGTTATAAACGATGTTCTGAATATCTGATATTTCATATATAATAAAAAAAAGAGGATGTTACATCTCATTTGTAACATCCTCTTTTTGGATTATATGAAAATTTGAATCTTTTCTTTACGGTCATTAATCGTTTCTTCTTCCGCCCATTGCCATCATAACGTAATAAACAAGAGTTGCAAGAGAACCAAGTGCGGCTACAACGTAAGTATAAGCAGCCCATTTAAGAGCGTCGAAAGCTTTGTCGTGAGTGCGGACATCTGTGATCCCTGATCTTCCGAGCCATGTCATAGCTCTTGCACTGGCATTGATCTCTACAGGAAGAGTGACAAATGTGAATAATGTAGTCATAGCATAAAGAGCTATACCTGCCCAAAGAAGCATAGGAAAAGAATGGAACAGAATTATACCGCCAAGGATAACGAACTGTACCCATTGTGAAGCGAAGCTTACTGCCGGAACAAGTTTCGATCTCATTGTAAGCATAGAATATGATGTAGCGTGCTGTACGGCATGACCACATTCATGAGCTGCCACAGCTGCTGCGGCTACAGAGTTTTTGTAATATACATCTTTACTAAGCGCTACCGTTTTGGTTGCCGGATTATAATGATCCGATAACGTTCCTTCATGAGGTACGACTTTAACATCATATATGCCGTTGTCGTTAAGCATCTTTTTTGCAACATCTGCACCGGTCATCTGTACCGAAAGAGGCACTTTGGAGTATGTAGCGAATTTATTCTTTAAAACACTCGAAACAAGGAAGCTGACAAGAGCAATCCCTATAAACAAAATCATTCCCATATTATTAATTTTTTATTTCTGTCTAATTTGTTAAATTTTTTATCAATTCTGACATTAAGTCACTTATAATTTTCCTGAATTGTCAGAAACGGAAAAAATGACATTCTGAACATTCATATTATGTTTATTGTTTACACTTAATATTGTCTGAAATTTTTATATAAGTGCAACATTTACACTATTAAGTGCTTAATATAGCCTGTATTACAAATATACGGCAAAAATTATACCATATTCATTAAAAAAGGAGGTGGCCATAGTTAAATTTCGATAATCCATTAAACAATTTTGTTGTTTATGAAAATAAAATTTTATAAATTAGTATTTGATAACAAATTAAATATATTATTAATAAAAAAATCGCTACAAAATACAAAAGTGTAAATATCTGCCTCTCAATGAATTACAATCGATTGCGATAATAATATAAATGAAATATAGTGAATTAATGCAAAGTCGTAATTTGTTACCGGATTGTTTTTTTACTTTTGTAGTAGCCTTAAATGATAAACTTTATCATGATGGAACGTACTTTAATCATACTGAAACCTTCAGCTTTACAGCGTCGGTTGATCGGTGCAATCATTCAGAGATTTGAACAAAAGGGGTTTATAATTTGCGGCATGAAACTTATGCAACTAGATGAGAGGATATTAGATGAGCACTATTCTCACCTTTTGGAAAAACCTTTTTACGCAAGAATTAAAAAAAGTATGATGGCCTCGCCGGTACTTGTTATGTGTGTAAGCGGTGTAAATGCTATACCCGTGGTTCACTCAATGGCCGGTGTAACAAACGGAAGGAATGCGGCTCCGGGAACTATTAGGGGTGACTTCAGTATGAGTGTGCAGGAGAATGTCATTCATACATCCGATTCTGCCAAAACGGCAAAAGAGGAAATCTCGCGCTTCTTTGCTCCGGAAGAGCTGTTTGAATATAATATTGCCACACTGCATTATCTTTATGCTGATGATGAGGTGGATTTGAACCAAAACTAAAAATGAAATTACTGAGAAAAGCAAGATTTTTAATCGCAGCAATTACAGTATCCTTATCAGGGATGGTGTACGCACAGGATTCTATTGCGGTGCACTTTACAATGCACCGCAATATGTTGGCAGATCAGATCAATATGTACAATGAAGTAAATCTTCTTGATTCACTGACAATGTTGTATCGTCTGCAGGATGAAGAAGCAGAATTTCCGGCTCTTGATTTATACGGTAGCTG
>CAMTON010000092.1 GCA_947074105.1 uncultured Bacteroidales bacterium | reverse complement strand
GAGACGAATATCAATTATACTGGTCCTACTCCTCCTTATAAATATCTTGACGTCAATAAATCTTATAGCTGGATAAAGACTCCGAGATATAAGGGAATGCCTATGGAAACCGGTCCGTTAGCGCGGATGCTTATAGGTTATGCAAGCGGAAATGAGGAAGTAGTCAATATTATAGATTCGTCTCTTTCAAAGATGAATTATAATTTCGATGCTATGTATTCAACAGTGGGAAGAGTTCTGGCAAGAGTGCTTGAAGCCAAACTGGTATCCGACTGGATGAGCGACTTCTATGTTTCTCTTCTCGGTAACATAAAAAAAGGAGATTACCGAATGTTTAACGGAGATAAATGGGAACCGAAATCATGGCCTAAAAAGGCATCAGGGTATTCTCTTACAGAAGCTCCACGCGGCTCTCTTGCCCATTATGCAACATTTGAAGATAAAAGAATCACCAATTATCAGATGATAATGCCGACAACATGGAACGGATCTCCACGAGATGCGAAGGGACAGCACAGTGCTTTTGAAGCATCTCTAATCGGGACTCCGGTTACTAATCCTGATCTTCCTCTTGAGATTATTCGTACAATACATTCTTTTGACCCTTGTCTTGCATGTGCCGTACATCTGTATGATGAAAAAGGTGAACATCTTCACAGAGTCGACACAAAATAATTAAACGGAGACAATAATATATATTAAAAACCGACGATTATGATACAAAGAAATCCCAGTTTACGTGAAGTATATGTCTGGCAGCTCCCTGTCAGGATATTCCATTGGGTAAACGCTATAGTTATCGTAGGCTTGAGCATAACAGGTTATATCATAGGTAATCCTCCGGCAATACAACATGCGACTGCTCCGATAGACAATTACTGGTTCGGAATAGTTCGTTTTATCCATTTCGTATGTGCAATGCTGTTTATTGTTAACTTTCTAATGCGTATTTACTGGCTTTTTGCAGGAAATAGCTTTGCAAGATGGTTTAATTATATACCTTTTACAAAAAAGCAATGGCGCGGCATTTATGAAACAATGAAAATCGATATAATGCTTCTTTCTCCGAAACCGGTATATGATATCGGACACAATCCGCTTGCAGCTACTACATACGGCGGATTATTCTTTATCATGTTCTTACAGGCTATAACCGGAATGATGATGTTTGCTCCTCAGTCAAATGCATTCTGGGCTCCTTTCTTTCAGAAAATGCTGATTTTCTTCAATGGTTTTTTTGTTGTACGCACTTTCCATCATTGGCTGATGTGGGCCTTTATCTTATTTGCCATAGTACATATCTATCTGGTATTCTACCACGACTATATTGAAAAAAACGGTATCGCATCTTCAATGATAGGCGGATGGAAATTCATCCCGTCGGCCATAGTGGAAGATTTTATAGCTGAAGAAACAGCTAAGGAAAATCTCAAAAAGCTCAGAAAAGAATATATAAGGATGCGCTTTTTCCATAAGAAAAAACTAAAAGAAGAGCAGGGAAAAAGAGATAGCGGCAATCTCAACAAAGAGCCTTCATCATGATTCTTAGATAAACAAAAGTCAACAAGAATTTAATTCTTTAAAAGTGATAGAAAAAACAATCATCTATGAGAAAAAAGAATCTTTTATTAGGAATAGGCAATATCTTAATGATGGACGAAGGCATAGGAATTCATGTCATTAAAGAGATAGAGAAAAGATCTTGTGTGGAAAGAGATTATGATATACTTGACGGCGGAACCGGCGGATTTAATCTGATATATGAATTAATCGAATATGAGAATGTCATTATTGTAGATGCTATAATGGACGGCCGTAAACCAGGAAGTATATCTGTAAGATGTCCTAAATATTCACGTGATTTTCCGGAAATGCTGAGCGCTCACGACTTCGGACTTAAGGCAATGATCGATTCACTTATATTTATGGACAGGCTTCCTAAAATATATGTAATTACCGTTACTGTAGAAAGCATAAATCAGCTTAACATTGCTCTGACTAAAAGTCTTTCCGACAACTTTTCCAGGATTGTAATGACAACAGAATATCTTACGGCACTTATTATGCATTATATTAACAAGAGTAAGAAAAGAGAGATAAGGCTATTCCCTGTGGATTCTCCCAAAAGACTTTCTGCAAAAAAGAAAATAAAATATCAGTCTTACTTCTAAAAGAAAGCATCAACAATTGTACCATTGCGGTTTACAATTGTTGATGCTTTTTATATCTGTATTTATCGAAGTCTTTCATTTACCGAAGTAAGCAATTTTAGAATTGCGTAAGAAAAAGGCATTCTCATCACATTCCTGAAAATCTTATACTTCTTTCCATATTCTCTATCCGGGAGCGGCAGCAAATTTTCATCATACAGGAAAGACAAATAGCTTAGTCCAGTTTTCTTATAATCATCCACATTAAGCATTTTAATAATATAGTCAATCGTAAGAAAAGCGATTTTCTTTTCAAGTCCTGTCCGGTGAAGTTCAGAACTATTATAAAGTCTATCAGACCTAAGGTTAAGAATCGATTTAAAAGATACTCTGAAATCTTCAAGCCTTTTTATCTGTGATTCCTTAGACTGATTTCTGACTATGGAATTATCCCTTTTATAATATGCATATGAGATGATATTGGTCTTTATTGTTTTGCCGGCATAGAAAAATGACTTAGTTATAAAATCCTCATCCTCATGTAAGATATTCTCAATATATCTGATGTTATACCTGTCAATAAGATCTTTACGTATTATATAACCACAATTGGCACCCATAAGATTATTTTCAATCATATAACGCCCACCGCTTTCATACCCTGTTATAACAGGATTATCATTTTTCTGATCTTTCACCTCCGGACCTGTCACATATTTATATTCAAATCGCAGAATGTCGGGCATTTCTGACAAAAGAGATTCTGTCACGATACCGAACGAACCGGGAAATAAATAATCATCGCTGTCTACAAAGGTGATATATGTTCCCCAAGCTACACTCAATGCTATATTTCTGGCTGCTCCGGGGCCCCTACCGCCGTCACTTTTCTCATAATATCTTATACAGTCGTTATTATATGTTTCGAGAAACTCTTCAGGAGTTGTCTCCGAACCATCATCTACGACAATTATCTCGAAAACAAGATTAAGATTTTGAGCTAATATCGAATCAATACACCTTTTCAGCAGCCATTCTTCAATATTATATGTCAGAATAAGGAATGACAAATCAACACCCATAAATAATTTATTTTACACCACAGACAACAGTGTAGAAACGATCAGTGATGAAATATTTATTTGCTATTTCCATTATCTTTTCAGAGTCGATACTCTTTATAGCCTCAACCATATTATAATAATAATCTACTTCCATCGTATTAGCGATCAAAGCCTGATAAGCATCAGCCGTTGAGAAAGGACCGTCGAAAAGACGAAGCATCTCGCCCATCAGATAACCCTTAACATTTTCAAGTTCATCTTCCGGTACGAGTTCAGTTTTAAGACGTTCTATTTCATAAAACACCTCTTTAATAAGAGGTTCAGTATATTCATTTCCTGTCTGGGTAGAGATAGTCAGATAAGAAGCATTTTTCTGTGTTGTAATCGCCGAACCGATGCCATAAGTATAACCTTTATCTTCACGGATATTGGACATAAGACGACTTCCGAAATATCCTCCAAGAATAGTATTCACAATCCTAAGATATGCATAATCCTCATGCATTCTTCCTATAGTATTTATACCGATTCTTACAGAAGCCTGCAAAGCATCTTTCTTTTCAATAAAATAATATCCGGGAGCTGCCTGTGAAGATTCAAATTCGATATTCTCTTTTACGATATCTCCTCCCCATTTTTCATTACCGAAATAAGCCTCAATCTCTTTTATAGTTTCATCCTTGATATTACCGGTAAGAATTACAGTACAGTTGTCTGAATTATAATATTTCTTATGATACTCCTTAAGATCCTCAGGTGTTATCTTATCGAAATCCTCTTCTTTTGCCGAATTTCCGTAAGGATATTTATCACTGAAAAGAAGTTCGATATATTTATTATAACTTATAACATCAACTTTCTGATTATCTACGATAAACGACTGTTTTCTCTTACTCAGAAGAACATCGAATTCCTCTTTCGGGAAAACAGGATTCTTAATTATATCGTTAAGGATAGGCAAAAGCATTGGCAGATGCTTATTAAGAGTATATAATGTCACATAAGAATTATGAAATGTGGCAGAACATTGTAGTGAAGCACCACAAAAGTCAAGTGCTTCAGTTATATCGGTTGATTTCAGATTCTTTGTACCCTCTTTTATGAGCAGATTTGTAAACATTGCTACAAGGAGTTTATTCTGCTCCCACTTTCCTGCTCCGAACATAAGATCTATTCTGATCATGTCCTGAGGTACTACATTAAAGATATGAAACTTTATATTGTTAGGTGAAAAATAAACTTTAGGTTCGGTTATTTTTATTGAATTAATATTTTCGACTACGGGAGTCTCTGTTCTATCTACTTTCATTAAAGTTTATTTGTTATTTTGTAAGTAAAACTGTATCGCATTTTCAAGATCTTCTGGAGTATCGATACCTATTGTTTCTATGTTCGTTATGCCGGCTTTAATAGTAAGACCATTGTCTATCCATCTGAGCTGTTCGAGAGACTCCGCTATTTCAAGAGGTGATTGAGGAAGACGTGTTATTTTCTCCAGAACATCGGCTCTGTAAGCATATATACCTATATGTTTGTAAAAAGTGAAATGATCAAGCCATTCTGCCTGAGGATAATTCCGGATAAACGGAATTACGGATCTGCTGAAATATACGGCTTCACTGTTCTTGTTAAGTATCACCTTCGGCGAATTTGGATTCGACAGCTTTTCCCATCCGTCGGATTTTGCAAATGGTTTTACAAGAGTAGCGATATCTGTTGCAGAATCGTCAAAACATCTTTTTAAAGACTCAATCTGAGAAGAATGAATAAACGGCTCATCTCCCTGAATATTTATAATTACATCAGAATCAGAAAGAGACTTCTTAAATGCTTCGTAACAACGATCTGTTCCGCTCTGATGATCAGGCGAAGTCATAATAACATTTCCTGAAAACGATTTTACTTCATCATATATTCTCTGATCGTCTGTCGCAACGATAACCTCATCAAGAAGATCTTTCACATTTTCATACACTCTTCTTATAATGGTTTTCCCCGCAAGATTTGCAAGTGGTTTTGCAGGAAACCGCGTTGAACCGTATCGTGCAGGTATAATACCTATAAACTTGGTCATATCGTATTCTTTTTATTAATCTATTTTTATCACATAAAGTTGCGCGTTTTCAAATTTAACAACTTTAATCTTAGTTTCAGGCTCTATATAGCCATATAATGATACAGCGTCATAATATTCATTATCGATAATGATTTTCCCCGCCGGACGCAATATTGTCTGTGATATACCTTCTTTCTCTACAAGTTTGAAAAGACTGTGATCCACGGCAATATATCCGTCTTCTTTCTTTTCTTCTTTTGTCAAAGCTATAAACTTAAACATTCTGCCCTTTCCGAAGCGGCTTATAATAAATATAATCAGGGCAAAAGCTACAGTTATTCCAGAAACAACAGTATAAAGCGAACGACGCAGATCCGGAATCTCTACCTCCTCAAAAGAGAAATTCACATTATTGACAAGAGCCAGCACCAGACCTGCCACCATTATTATTATACCGCCCAGACCCAGTATTCCAAACCCCGGAATAAAGAATATCTCTATGAATATCATTATGAGACCTATAAAGAAAATAAGAATCTCCCAATACTGGGCAAGACCTTCAATATAAAGAGGTGCGAAATAAAGCGTTGCCGCTATAACCGCCGCCAGACCGGGAAAACCGACTCCCGGAGTTCTCACTTCATAAAAGATTCCGAGAAACATCACTGTTATAAGAATACCCTGTACAACAGGAGATGTAAGCCATCCCATAATCTCATCAAGTGTAGACGGTTTATAACGAATAATCTTATAATCCTCTACTCCTAATTTATTCTCTATGATATCATTTACCGAGTTAGCCTCTCCTTCACAATAATGATGCTTTATCGCATCTTCTGTAGTAAATGTTATGACCATAGTGGAGTCGACTATCCCTGGCACTACGATTCGCTGATCTACCATCCCTTCGGCTATTAACGGATCTCGGCGCCATCTTATCACCTCTTTCCCTTTTACCATCACCGTGTCTTTTCCTTTTGCCTCAGCTGTCGATCTTATTGTTGAACGCATATACGACTGATATTTATCCGGCATTGCCTCTCCTGTCTGATTAACAACAGTCACGGCTCCGATATTAGCTCCTTTTTTCATATATATGGAGTCACAGGCTATAGCAATCAACGCACCTGCTGAAGCTGCATTATTATCTATAAAGACATAAGTCGGAATTTCACTGTTAAGAATAGTGGTTCTTATTGAATCGGCGTGAACAACCGTACCGCCATAAGTGTTCATATTTATGATAACTGCATCCGCATTGACTTCTACAGCCTCATTGTAGCCATTTTTTACATATATCCACGTCGTACTTCCTATCTCCTTTTTAAGATCAATCTGATAGAAGATCTTCTCGTTAGCAAATGTTTCGTTAAATATGAGTATTAAAAGTAAGAAAAAAGTTGTTAAAACTCGACGATTCATAATCCTTTAATTTTGATGAATATCTTTCATAAACTATTCAGAAACAAATATAATGATTTTTAACCTCTTACGTTTATTTCTCGCCTTAAGTAATAAAATATAACATTTTAAACACTAATGGGTAAAAGTTCTGAATTAAAGTAAAACAGAGGAACCTTTCAATTCCAAGCATCGTTATATTTTAGAATTCTTCATTTAATTAAAGGACCACATGCTATGGAAACAGTAAACATTGACGACTTTAAAAACCGATTATTAGGTTTGCAAGACAATTTATTGAATTTTGCGTACATGCTAACTTCTAACAGAGAAGAAGCTAAAGATTTATTGCAAGATACAACGCTTAAGGCGTTAGATAATTGTGACAAGTACATAGACAACGTTAACTTCAAAGGCTGGGTCTTTACTATCATGCGTAATATTTTTATAAATAATTACCGCAGAATAGTAAGAAACCAGACTGTAGTTGATCAAACGGAGGACCTCTATCATCTTAACCTTCCTCAGGAATCAGGTTTTGACACACCTGAAGGCTCGTTTACGGTGAAAGAAATCACGAAAGCGATTAACGGTTTTGCCGATGAGTACAAAATACCGTTCTCTATGCATGTTGCTGGTTATAAATATCATGAGATAGCAAATAAAATGAATTTGCCGTTAGGTACGGTAAAAAGCCGAATCTTTTTTGCAAGACAAAGATTACAGGAAATGCTAAAAGATTACAAGTAGGCGATTGAAAGAATTTAAAGTAAAAGCTAAATCCCGGAGACATTACGATGTCCGAAGGATTTAGCTTTTCTTTTTGTCTGTACTTTGGTATCCGTCACTATAATCATAATATATTGTTATACTTTCGAAAAACACGTACACTTACGATATTGTCACTGCTCGATGGCAATATTGTAAGTGTACAATGATAATATTACAAGTGAACGACTTTTTTAATAATACATATCATTCATTTTGTATATGAAAGAATTCTTTTCCCATTGAGGGTTTGGTAATTTTGTTTTTGGATTTTCAAGCAACCGACAGGCTTGTTTCATCTCATCATCAAATGTCTTATATTCACCTCCCAGACATTTTTGCATATTGCTCATAAAAATTACTGGCAAGCATAAAGAATTAAAAGCAGATTAAAAATTCCAGGGTACATAGAAACCTGATATCATACTACAAAAACAATATGAATAAAGGATTTTATATAATTGTAGTTAATGACATAAATAAGAAAGTTATTATTGAATAATTTATTTATTATTATCGAAAACTTGTATTGATTTACAATGACATCTAAGTAATGAAATGCATTTTTCTTATCAATCCAACATTGAATTACCTCCTCTTAAGGTGGTAATTACGACAAATATAGTCTACCTTTGCAGTCTATTGTATGAGAAGATTTCTTGAATATATAAACAGATTTTTTTTCCTCGGAGTTATTGGCATCATATTTATGTATATGTTGCTTTATATTACTCTGAGCGTTCCTTTCGTACAAAAGAAAATCAGAGATATAGCTGTTTATGAACTTGAGAAAATTGTTGAAACCAGAATCGAACTTGAAAAAGTCGATATAAAGCCGTTTAACAAGATATCATTAAATAATCTTACAATATATGATCAGGCGGGTGATACGCTTACATATATGAACAAACTTTCCCTTGGACTTGAGTTACATCGTCTTTTCCGGGGCGAGCTTTGTTTTTCATCAATTCATCTTTCAAAATTTGATATAAATCTAAACAGGGAAAATCAGAATGATGATCTTAATATCAGATTCATAACCGATCTTTTCAGTAAGAAAGAAAAAAGCGACAGCAGTATTCTTTCATATCAGATTAAATCTGTTTTTATCAGACAGGGGAATTTCAGATATGATGTTAAAGGAATAAAGGAAAATAAGAATAAGTTCGATAAGAATCACATCAATATTTCGGGTATCAATTCTACTGTTTTTCTTAATGAAGTAAGCAGTGATACTATCGATGTTAAAGTAAAAAGAGTATCATTCAGTGAATCCAAGGGCTTTTCATTAAAAAATCTTTCACTGACATTACATTCAGATTTTAAGACTTTCGATTTTTCGGATATGAAAATCCGGATAAAAGAATCGGAGTTTGATTTTGACAAACTTAGTTTCTCATTAAACAATAAGAGTGATTTCAGCAATTTTCTTGACAGTTGTCATGTTGATATTGACCTTAAGGGAAAAAATATTCTTTTAAGTGAGGCAGCCTCATTTGTTCCGGCCTTTAAAAACTTCAGACTTCCTCTTGAATTAAGAATCAAGTCTGACGGCTACATAAATGATCTGTCTGTTTCACATATCAATCTTGTTTCGGAAAATAATATAAACATTAAGGGTAACGCTTACCTTAATGATATAAATAAGGGATTTGACGCTTATATTTTCGGACAACTCGTAAACTGTAATTTTTCTCAAAGAGGGATTAACAGCATTGCATCTGGTTTCATAAAAGATGAAAAGTCGCTTAATATAGTAAACGAACTTGGTAATATTGATTTCAACGGTGAGATATCCGGGTTTTTCAATAACCTTGTCGCATATGGAAAGCTGTCATCCTGTCTGGGATCAGTGAATACAGATATACTATTAGGAAAAAACGATTCGCTTATTAATTGCAACGGCAGTTTAAAGACTGAGAATTTCAGATTAGGACAGCTTCTCAGCAATAAGAATCTCGGAGAGATATCAACTTCGATAACTGTAGATATCCAACATGATATAAAGCGGAAAGCAGTTTCAGGAGATATCGACTGTATTATTCCTGAAGTAGACCTGAAAGGTTATAACTACAATAATATTATCTGTAAAGGACATATAGAAAATAAAGAGTTTGACGGAAGTCTGTATATCAATGACCCTAACGGCAATCTTTATGTTGACGGAAACATCAGATTTGACAAGGCTAATTCTATATTCAGATTCACGGCAAAGGCGGATGAGATATCGCTTGACAAACTGAATCTTGTCCCAAAATACAATAATACTTATCTGTCATTTAATATAGAATCCGATTTTACAGGAAATAACTTTGATAATGCTCAGGGAAGGATAAGCATTGATTCCCTTCGTTTTTATAATGATAAGGACAGCCTCTTTCTTGCAAACATCGATATTTCAGCATTAAACAAGGAGCAGCCACAGGCATTAAGGATTAATTCCGAAATACTTACCGCTCAGATTGTAGGAGATTATTCCTTCTCTACTCTTCCAAATTCTGTTGCAGGACTTCTGAAAAACACTTTCCCCTTTATCGATAAGAGGGATAAAAGAAAATTCAGGTCGGTTAATAATAATGATTTTGAGTTCTTCATACGTCTTGGTCAGTTCAATAATTTATGTAAACTACTTCATCTTCCGTTGAGTGCGGAAAATGAAATATCGATAAACGGATATTATAATGATGATACTGAAGATTCAAATCTTATTCTTGTAGCCGATATTCCGGATTTTAAGTATAATAAGACAAGAATTAAAGATACAAGTCTGTCGCTTAAGATGCCGCGTAAAAGATTTTCATTAACCGGAAGTACAAATCTCCTGAATAAACATGACAAGCCGCTCAATATATCTTTTAATTCTATTTCTAAAGGCAGTGATATTAACACTAAAATTGAATGGACGAATTTTGAGCAGAATCAGTATAAGGGAAGTCTTCTTGCGGGAACATCATTTGAAAAGAGAGAGGGTAAGTATCCTATAAAAACTTCTATAGAAATAATTCCTTCCGATATTATAGTAAATGATTCTGTATGGAAAATCAAAGAGTCGGTCACTGTAATAGACTCTTCAAGGATAAAGATTGATGATATGCGTATTTATAATAATCATCAGGCTTTGAAGATCAATGGTACTCTTTCTTCTGATTTCAGAGATACACTGTCGGTAGATATTAATGATATAAACCTTGATTATATTTTCGATATAATCAATATGGATTTTATTATGTTCGGCGGAGACGGTCTCGGGAGAGTCAATCTGTTTAATGATCCCGACCTTGGATTTCTTGTCAGGACGGATTCTCTGAAGGTGGAAAATTTCACTTATAACGATGAAAAGATGGGAGACCTTGTCATATCAAGTCTTATAAATATTTCTGATATGGATATATTCCTTGACGGAAATATCAATTCCAAAGGTCATGAATCTAAGATCCACGGAAATATAATGCCTAAAAAAGACTCTTTATATCTGAGCTTCAATACAGACAGACTGAACGCAGGTTTCGTAAAAATATGGACAGATAATATTCTTCAGAATATCAAAGGATCAGCCAATGCCGATATGGCTCTTTACGGAAAGTTCAGGGAGTTGAACCTTGTAGGCAAGGCATGGAGTGATGATTTGAGTTTCGGAATTGAGTATCTTAATACAAGATACAGAATCTCCGACACCATTGTGTTTACTGAAAACGGAATTGATATCAATCATATAAAAGTCTTTGACACTCACAATGGTCTTGCTTATGCAAACGGATCTGTAAACTATAAGAATTTTAAAGATTTCAAATATAATCTGACATTCAACATTCCTACATCAAATACTTTTTTACTTTTTGATGTAAATGAAAATATAAATTCTCCATATTGGGGAACTATATTCGGGGCCGGAAACGCACATATTTACGGAGATGTAAAGGAAACGAAAATTGATGTCAATGGTGTGACTAAAGGAAATTCTAAATTCTTTTTTGCTCTGAATGACAATATCTCGGCTGGAGATTATCAGTTTATCACGTTCAATGATATAACACAGAGAGATTCTGTAGATGTATGTATTATTCCTAAAAACCACTTGACTGAAGTTCATCAGGAAAAGCATAATCTATATATCACAATACAGGTTGATGCGACACCTGACGCTACCGTGAATCTGATAATGGACAGCTCTTCAGGGGATGCAATAAAGGGCAACGGAAGCGGAAATATCAGACTTGAATATAATAACGTTGATGATTTCAAGTTATTCGGCAATTATAATATAAACCGTGGAAGTTATAATTTCAATTTCCAGGATATATTCGCCAGAGAGTTTATCATAAAAGAAGGCAGCAGCGTGGAGTTTCACGGAGATCCTTTTAATACACAGCTTGATATTAACGCTTATTATCAGGTGACCGCCAATCTTTCGGATCTTGATGAGACGATAGGAGATTCAAAGGAGATAAGCAGAACAAATGTACCGGTTCAGTGTATGCTGAATATAAACGGTGACCTGTGGCAGCCTGATCTTGATTTTGACATCAATCTTCCTACCGTGAGTCAGGATATCGACAGAAGGGTGAAAAGTATCATAGGTACGCAGGAAATGATGAATAAGCAGATTATCTATCTTCTGGTGCTGAATAAGTTCTATACGCCTGATTATGTTTCACAGAATCAGCAGAACAGATACAGCGAACTATCTTCCGTAGCCTCCTCTACCCTTTCGTCGCAGCTTAACAACCTGTTGGGACAGCTTAGTGATAACTGGAATATAGGAACCAATATCAGAACTGACAAAGGAGATTTCTCCGACGTTGAAGTACAGCTTGCTCTTTCATCTCAGCTTCTGAATAACAGACTTCTTTTTAACGGAAATCTTGGTTATAAGGATAATCAGAATACTAATAATACGAATTCATTTATCGGTGATTTCGATCTTGAATATCTTCTGAATCCGATAGGTACACTGCGTTTGAAAGCTTACAATCATTATAACGACCGAAACTATTCGATAAAATCGGCTCTGACGACGCAGGGTGTCGGAGTTATGGCAAAGAAGGATTTCAATTCCATTTCCGATCTTTTCTCAGTCTTTATAAACAGAAACAGGAAAAGAAAACCGGTTGTTAAGGAAGAGCCTCTTCAGACAAGCAAATAGCTTCGGAATTATAAAAAAACAATATTTACAGGCAATAAAAAAACGGTCAGAATTTTGAAGTTCTGACCGTTTTCGTATACTGTAATCTGCTGCTTGATAAGTAACAGGTTTATTCTTATTTGAAGATCTTGTCTGATACAGGATTATTATACCAGTCGGTTGCTTCTGTCTTATCCGATTCAACCCAAGTATTGAAATCCGGATATGCTTCATGAATGCTTATAGTTTCGCAAGGATATTTGAAATCGAAAGGTACTTTCAATGCCCACATATAAGATCCTTTATTAGGCATTTTTGAAGTGAACAATGATGTTGTCGCATAACCCGGAACATGAATCTCTTTTCTTTCAGCACTGTCGAAAATAAGTCCGAACAGATTGATCGTATTAAGATTGATAGCATCCGCCGAAACAGGAGTATTGAAATCAACTGTAACAGAGATAGTTTTCGTTTCTTTCTTGCTAACTGAAAGATAAGTGTTTGTTATTTCAGATTTGTTGTCATCACGAAGAAGCTTGTGCGCGTCGTCAAACAGGATAATAACAGGTTTATTCTGGTTATTCTCAAGATTGGATGAAATTGAAAGATCCGTACCGTAGATAGCACCTCCGTCAATTGCAACGTCTTTAATATTTGATTTAGATACTTCATCAAGCTGGAAACCGAAACCAAGACGTTTCACAGCTCCTACTGCTTTAAGTTCAAAATCAAGAATCACAGATTCCACATTATTATCTTTATTGATATATTTAGTCTGTTTATCAAGAGAGACCACGATATCATTCATGTCATAATCGCCGAATGAAGGGAAATTGTCTTCAAGAACGAAAGTATAAAGTTTTTCTGTAACTTCAACGATAGGGAAATCAGGGTTACCCGGTTCTTCGCCATTTCCTGAATTATTTCCTGT
>CAMTON010000091.1 GCA_947074105.1 uncultured Bacteroidales bacterium | reverse complement strand
CGAAGCATAATGCTTGATGTCGCATTCGGGTCACCTGATGATTTTACAATTGAAAGACCGGCAACCTTACCTTTGATAAGTTCTGCTGCATCAGCAATCTTACCTACAGCAAAGTCTTCTGACTTGATACTTGTGATCGCACTTGTCACATCTCCTTTTCTCTGCGTTCCATAACCGATTACGACTACCTCATCCACAAGTTGACTATCCTCTGTCATAACCACGCTTATCGGAGCACCGGCTTTTGCTGCAACTTCTCTCGTCACATAGCCTACATAAGAGATCTGAAGTACAGAGCCAGGAGCAACGGAAAGTTTGAAATTTCCGTCAATATCTGTCATTGTTCCCTGTGTTGTTCCTTTCACACTGACATTGGCACCGATAATTGGTTCGCCAGACTTTTCCTTCACTATACCTTCTACGGTAATATTCTTTTGTTGCGTTACTGCGTTTGTAACAGATACCGGAGCCTGTTCCGCCATCAACGGATGGAAACAGAATCCTGACGCAAGTAATGCATAGGTTGCCAGATGCCTCGCACTGCAGCCAATGAGATTGTTTTTAATTTGTGGATTCATTCTTAGTTAAATTTATAGTCCTGGTTTGTTATGAATTAGCCCTTTTTTCTCACTCTTGTAGTAAGAATCATCTTACCTTCCACTCCAGAATACCTCCCGAAGCGTTTTTCTGCAACTGTGCCTCAATCTTCAGACCGCTTGTTTCAACCGGTTTGAACTGCACTGTGTTATAGCAGTCTTTCTTTACGATATACGGATCAACATTTTCTACTTCTTTCCATTCGCCTTTTTCTTTATAGTATAATTTCCAGCTTTCCGGAATACGGAAATCGCCGTCATAATGTGCAAAATCAAGCCAGTAAACATCTACGCATGAAACCGTTTCGGATTTTTCGAATTCATAAGCGATAGTTTCAAGTGTTCCGTGTTTAAGCCACCAGTAATGGTAAGGTTTTGAAATATCGCATGATGATTTAGGTTCCCACTGATCATTCACTCCCCATGCCCATGTCTCAGTTGCAGCCGAGATAGGAGCATCTTTCTGTATTGCCTGCTGGAACATAAATGATCGTGCTTTTGAAGCAATTGTCGCTTCAGGTTCAGGACGTGCAAGTTCCGCGTTATCTGCAATCCAGACAGCCATTTGGTCTGCTCCGCGGTTATTCCATGTTGAGTAAGGAATAGCTTTTACCGAAACATCGCTTACAGAACCGTCTTTCTCAAGTTTTTTCACATCAGCAGTAAGTGTTACAACTCCGCTAAGAAGATCCTTTTCATAAGAAGATTCAAATTTTGTTCCTTCAGGAATGAATTTGTTGAATACATTACTGTCATTCTGATCTTTTCCTTCAAGACAATAGATTATAGGACCTCTTTCGATAGCAAGTTTTCCGCGGTTGTCTTCAACTTTGTCAATCGCTTTGATCTGTCTTACTTTCATCGGGAAATCAAGTTCAACTTTATCACCCTGTGCCCATACTTTATTTATTGTGATGTATCCGTCTGTAACACCCGCTTTAAAATCACGGCCATTCACTTTTACAGTATAATCGACAGGTTTACAGGAATAAGAGTAAAGGTCTGTCGCTACCGGGCGGGATTCTGTCCATCCCGGAACTCTGAATCTCAAAGCATAAGGTTCTGAAGCTGTTTCTTCAATATCTATAGTCACTTTTCCGTCCCAGGGGTATCCTGTAGTCTGTTCAAGTACGACCTTATTGTTTTCTGTTTCAATCTCAGCAGTTCCCTGAACATAAAGATTTACATATACGTCATCTTTCTGTGTAGCATATACATATTTAGGAACTGACGCGATGAATCTTGTAACATTTCCCGGACAGCAGGCACATCCGAACCATTCCTGTCTTTCATGTTGTCCCATTGATTCAAGAGGATTGTCATAGAAGAATTTATCTCCGTCAAGCGATACGCCTGAAATCACACCGTTATATAGAGCTCGTTCAAGTACATCGGTATATTTTGCATCTCCGGTAGCAAGGAACATTCTGTGATTCCAGTATACATTTGCAATTGAAGCACAGGTTTCACAATAACCGGTATGATTGTTAAGCTCATAATCAGGACCGAAACCTTCACCCTGTGGGCGGGAACCGATACCTCCTGTTATATAAAGTTTACGTCCTGCCATATTTTCCCAGATTCGGGTAAGAGCATTGAAGTAAGCAGTATCATTTGTAAGTGCAGCTACATCAGCTACTCCAGAATAGAGATAACCGGCACGCACGGCATGGCCCACGATTTCTTCCTGTTTAAGGATAGGCATGTGATCCTGACTGTATTCGTTAAGACGATGTCCGTCGGTGCCGCGCCCGGTTTCTTCAACAAAATATTTAGCAAGTTCAAGGTATTTCTTTTCGCCGGTCACTTTGTAAAGTTTTGCAAGTCCCATCTCTACGATAGGATGACCGGATGGTACATGTTTCTGTCCTTCTGCCGGCCCGAACACTTCACATATCAGATCTGCATTTTTTAGAGCAACATCCAGAAGAGAGCTTTTTCCCGTAGCTTCGTAATGTGCTACCGCGGCTTCATAAAGATGACCGCAGTTATACAATTCATGACTGTTGATCTTTTCCCATCTTCCGCGTCCCCACCACCCGGAGAGTCTGTCACATTTGTTAGTAACACATGTTGTAAGATATCCGTCAGGTTCCTGAGCCGCTGATATCAACGTTATCACACTGTCAAGATAGGCATCAAGTTTTTCATCATATTTCACAGCAAGGGAATATGACGCCCCTTCTATTATTTTATAAGGATCAGTATCATCAAAAGAAAAATCTCCCTGATGTTCACCTTTTATTAAACCTCCCGCAAGAGCAAAATTATCGAAGCGTCCGTTTTTCTCACATTCTCCGAAAGCTGAAGGAATAGATACTGTTCTGTTAGTTTCAATTCTAGGTAGCCAGAATCCGTCATTAAAATGTACTTTTGTAAAGGACACCTCTTTTATCTCCGCATCAGGCTTTTTATAGTCAGTGCTGCAGCCTGCCATCGCAAGTGCAGTTAGACCTATTATAAAGACTCTTTTACTTTTCATACGCTATTATTTTGATTTTTCCTTTTTGCTAAGGACTAAATTAAATTGTTTTAAGAATTGAAATATTGTTGAAATAAATGCAACAAAAGTCTAACAAACCAAAATAGTTACAATTAGTCAATTTATTAAATATCAATCTATTACATAATTTTTATGTACTTTTAAGCATATTATTTGGATTATTTTTATAGGTTTTTTGACAAAAAATAATAATCTTGTAAAACAAAACTAAACACCATGTCTCGTCTACGCATTAACACATTTTTATTTCTGGTATTAATTTTATTATCAGATGTTATAGGAGGAAACCTTCCCGCAAAATTTCGCTTTCGCCATTATTCCGTTGATAACGGAATGCCGTCTAACATTGTCAGAACTATAATCCAGGGAAAAGACGGATATATGTGGATCGGCACTGAAGATGGTTTATGTCGTTTCGACGGTAATAACTTCCAGATATTCAATGCTCTTAATAATCCGGTAAGTGAACTCCGCGATAATTATATCAATACGCTTTTTGAAGACAGCGAAAGCAGAATATGGATAGGAACAGATCATGGTTTATATTATTACTGTTATAAAACAGCAACAATTCATTCTTTTACTTCCGTAACGGATAATGGTATCACTATTTCCTCTCAGGTAAACAATATCAATGAGGATAACGATAAGAATATCTGGGTATCCACCTTCGGGCAGGGAGCTTTCAAGTATAGTCTGAAATCAGAAAAGCTTGAAAATTATGAATTCAGCGAAACGTCACGTCTGCTTAATCAGATATATATTGATGAATCTAACACTATATGGGTAGTGAGCCGTCATAACGACAACTATCTTTATAAGTATAATAAAGTATTGAATTGTTTTCAGCAGTTCAATACTACCTATGCAGTTCCTTCAGACAAAAACGGTTTTTTATGTATTCTTGAAGAATCTACACAATATATGTGGCTCGGAACATGGGATAAGGGACTTCAGAAACTGGACAGACATACCGGAATAATCACCACAGAACTTCCAAATGACACAAAACACGGACTGACACATATTCACAGTCTGTCTTCTTTTACTTCAGATATAGTCATGATAGGCTCTGATGACGGTCTTAGTTTTTATAATACACAGACCGGAGAATATAAGCTTGTCGTTCCGGATGAAACCGAACCTTTTTCACTTTCAGATAAATTCATTTATCCTATTACAATGGATAAGGAAGGTGGTATATGGGTCGGGACATATTATGGAGGTATAAATTATCTTTCTTCAAATACCAATCAGTTTGATTCATACACACATTCAAGATTCAAAAACTCAGTAGGAGGAAAAATCATAAGTCGTTTTTGTGAAGATAAGGATGGCAATATATGGATCGGATCGGATGACGGAGGTCTTTCCAAATATGATCCGCACAAAAACACGTTCTGCAACTATATATCTTCGCCCGACAAAAATTCACTTTCTTATCCTAATGTACATGCTCTTTGCATGGATAATGATAATTTATGGATAGGAACATATACCGGCGGTCTTAATATCCTGAATTCGAAAACGGGAGTATTCAAACATTTCAATTATGATCCTGCAGATGAAAAAACGATAGACGGCAGCAGCATATATTCCATATTCAGAGATCGTGAAGAGAATATGTGGGTTACATCTATGTCCGGAATCAACAGATATGACCGCCTTAATGATAATTTCATTCGCGTCAAGGATCTTGGCTATATGACTATCGATATTGATCAGGACAGTAACGGAGAAATATGGTTTGCGACTCAGGGAAAAGGAATATTCAGATATAATCCGAAGGGTGACAGCTGGACTAACTATTCTTCAGAAAATGAAAACAACAATATTTTCTGCAATATGGTCAACGATATCCATATTGATGAGAAAGATGTTATATGGGCGGCAACATCAGAAGGTTTGTGTAAGTATGACAGATTCACGGATAAATTCCATCATATAAATTTTTCTAAATCCATTTATAATACGCTTGGAATTACTTCTAACAATGGTACTCTCTGGATCACAACATCAAAGGGTCTTGTTCATTATCATCCTGTTACCAACAAGATGCAGGTATATTCCAAAAGCGATGGCCTTCAGAGCAATCAGTTTCTGCCTTCATCGATTCTGAAGACTTCGGATAACAGAATATATGTGGGAACGGTTGACGGATTCAACAGTTTTTCTCCTCAGAATATGCTTATCAATTCATATATTCCTACTGTAGTAATTACAGAAGTAGATGTCATGAATGAGTCATATCAGCTCAACAACAATAAAATGGAGCTGTCATATAAGCAGAATGTGTTTACAATCCATTTTGCAGCTTTGAGTTACTGTACTCCCGTAAAAAACATGTATGAATATAAGCTTGAAGGCTTTGATAAGAACTGGATTTTCGCCGGTGATAATAAAAGTGCTACGTATACCAATCTTCCGGCTGGAACCTATAAATTCAAAGTAAGGGGCAGTAACAATGACGGAGTATGGAACGAAGAAGGAACGTCTCTGCAGATCAGAATATATCCGCCTTTCTACAAAACAATATATTTCAAATTGTTCTGCATAATAATCCTTGCAGCCCTTGTGGTAATGCTTATAAAATATTACGTGACGAAGACAGAAATGCAGCATCAGTCCAGCATACGAAAACTTAGTATTGAAAAAGATGAAGAGATCCAGAGAGCCAAAATTCAGTTTTTCACTGTAATTGCTCATGAGATCAGAACTCCGGTGTCTCTTATCATTGGTCCTATGTCTAATATTATGAAGACTTTTGAGACAATACCTGATAATCTGAAGACTGATCTTGATATAATCAACAGAAACGGAGTACGTCTTCTTTCTCTGGTGAATCAGCTTCTTGATTACAGAAAAATGGAACAGGGCGAGTTTTCGGTAAATAAATTCACTCATAACATTAATTCCATAATTGAAACAATAGTCATACGCTTCAAACCTTCAGCTGCACAGAAGGGTGTGAATATAGTTTATGAAACAGAAGATAAAGATTTCAGAGCCGTGATTGATCCGGAAGCTTTGACTAAGATTGTCAGCAATCTGCTTACTAATGCACTGAAATTTACAAAAGATACAATCATATTGAAAATGAGTATCGATTATAAGAAAGATCTGTTTTATATATCGGTATCTGACAACGGTTGTGGTATAACCAAAGAACAGCAGAAAAAGATATTCAAACCTTTTTATCAGACAGACTGCGGTGTACGCGAAAACGGAACCGGCATAGGACTCCATATTGTAAAAAGCCTTATAGAGGCTCACAAAGGCAATATTTCAGTCCGGTCTGAGATAAATGCAGGCACAGAGTTTATGTTTTCTATTCCTATCGGCGAGATTAATAATGAAAAGAATCAGCCGTTTATGGAAAATAATGTTTCTACCGATTATGAAATTCCGCTTTCTCCGGAAATGAAAACCGCGGATGAAGGAGCAGTGAAATCCTTATTGGTTGTGGAAGATAATGAGGATATGCTCAATTTTGTAAAAAGCAGCCTTTCTGATGAATATAAAGTACATACAGCGTCAAACGGAATTGAGGCCACTGAGGTTCTCAAGAAGCAGTCGGTGTCACTTGTAATAAGCGACTGGATGATGCCGGAAATGGACGGAATAACTCTTTGTCGTAATATCAGAGATAATCAGCGCACAAATCACATTCCATTTATATTGCTTACTGCAAAAACCGATGAGATATCCAAAATTAAAGGTATGGAGATCGGTGCTGATATGCATATTGAAAAACCTTTCTGTGTAGATTATCTTAAGGCAAGTGTAAGAAATATGATTCTGCTGAGATCTAAGCTTCATCAGAAATTATCGTCTCTTCCTGTTACTCCTCTTGACAGTATTGCCGACAATTGTGCTGACAAGCGCCTGCTGAAAACATTAAATGAGATAATAGAGGAAAATTTCTCAAACAATGAACTGACTGTTGAGTTTATTGCAAAAAAAATGAATATAAGCCGCTCCGGGTTGTTTTCTAAAATAAAGAATCTGACCGATGTAACTCCTAATGATCTGATTCAGATGGTAAGGATGAAAAAGGCTGCTGAACTTCTTCTTGAAAATAAATATAGAGTGAATGAGATATGCTATATGGTAGGATTCAATAATCCGTCATATTTCTCCAAATGCTTTCAGAAACAGTTCGGAATGAAACCGCTTGACTTCCTTCAGTCAAAGATGGAAGCTGCAAAAGAGGAAATCCGGAGAGAACAGGCAGAAGAAAACAGTTCAGTTGCCGGTATTGAAGAGAAAGCTATCGTAAAAGATTATAAACTAGAATTATCAGAGGAAAAAGTCTGATTTTATTTATTCCAGCATATTTATGCCATTGTTTTATTTTAAAAATTTAGGTGATACCAGAATCGGAATCTGGAAAACCGATGAATCAGTTGAGGAGTTACTTCAGATCGCACATATCGGAAAAGAGATACTTAACGTTTCTTCAAATCCCAAACGTCAAACCGAGATTGCAGCGGTAAGGGCCCTTCTGTATATGATGTGCAATGAATTAAAGGAGATATCTTATAAAGAAAACGGTAAGCCCTATCTTAAAGATGAATCCATGAATATCAGCATAAGTCACACAAAAGGATATGTTGCCGTCATATTAAGTAATACCAGCTCTGTTGGTATTGACATTGAGAAATTCAGTGATACTGTCATAAGAGTAAAAGACAAGTTTCTTACTCTGGAAGAACAAAAAGTCATAGAATATAATCCGGAAAAAATAAAGGAAGCTCTGATAATATGCTGGAGCGCTAAAGAAACTATGTTTAAGATAATGGAAGAAGAAGAGGTTGATTTCTGCGATCATCTTCGTATATACCCTTTTTACATTAAAAATAATATTGACAAGATTTTTACCCGTGAATTTAAAACAATTCAAAATAAGGAGTTTAAAATCCATTTTTTAATTGAAAACGATTTCGTATTAACTTATTGCATCAATAATATTCATATATTAACTTTGTGATTGCCGTTTTATAATAAAAACACTAATTGATTTTTGTTCTAAACATCACACTTTTAACTCATAGTGTTATGTAATCAGAGTAATAATATTTATAAATAACTGAGATACAAAATATTATATTCAAACTTATTGTATTAAAGCATATTTAAAGAGCATTTGAAGTAAAATAACTTAATGTTTAACATTATTCTAAAATTTCAGTTAATCAAGCGCTTCTCGCAAGCATTAAATATGTTAAATATGAAATAAAACCCCAAAAATCTTTTTTTTAATCAATAAAAAAGGGCATTTTTGCATTACCATCTTCTTTAATCAGCCGCAATAGCTCAGACGGGAGCAGTATCTCAAAGAGATATACAGTAGAGGGTTCGAATCCCATTGCAGGCATCTATTATCATAACACACAAAAACATACGAAAAAAGGTCGCAGGATTGCGACCTTTTTTTATTTCTTCTGTTTCATTTTTATTTTTTCTGTAGCCGGCTGAGTCAGATTTCTTATTTCTGTCTGTTCTGCCACTCTTGCGGCAAGTTCATCGAAAGCCATTCCCGTTAAAGATTCAGGATTAAGAGCCACCGGAGTACCTTTATCTCCTCCCTCACAAATCGATTGAACGATAGGAATCTGCGCCAGAAGAGGCACTTCCATTTTTTCTGCAAGATTCTTAACTCCGTCTTTTCCGAATATATAATATTTATTCTGAGGAAGCTCTGCAGGCGTGAACCATGCCATATTTTCAACAAGACCAAGAATAGGAACATTCACTTTCTCATTGCGGAACATATCGATACCTTTTTTAGCATCGGCAAGAGCGACTTCCTGAGGCGTACTTACCACGATTGCGCCTGTTATACCCAGAGTCTGCATCACAGTAAGATGAATATCACTTGTACCCGGAGGAAGATCAATAAGGAAATAATCCAGTTCTCCCCAATGAGCATCACCGATAAGCTGTTTCAGTGCATTTCCTGCCATAGAACCTCTCCATACAGTCGCACTTTCAGGAGAAACAAAGAATCCCACCGAAAGCATTTTCACACCGTATTTCTCTGCAGGTATAATAAGATCACGTCCGTCAATATTTTCAAGATAAGGGCGAGCATCCTCAACACCGAACATCTTAGGTACGGAAGGACCATATACATCTGCATCTAGAAGTCCCACTTTATATCCTGCACGTGCAAGAGCAACTGCAAGGTTGGCCGAAACGGTAGATTTGCCGACTCCTCCTTTGCCTGAAGATATCGCGATAATATTCTTTACTGCTGAAAGATGTTTTTCCGGTTCCGGTTTCGGTGCCTGTTTCGCTTTTACCGTAATGTTACCTTTTATCTGTACCGGTTCCCCGACAAAAGCTTCTATAGTAGCCTCTGCAGCTTTTACAACCGATTTGATAAACGGATCATTCGGCTTGTCAAAAATAATGGAGAAAGAAACTGTCTCTCCTTCTATTTTCATATCATCCTCGATCATTCCCATTTCGATAAGGTTCTTTCCGGTTCCCGGATATCTTACCTGAGCCAGGGCGTCAAGAATTAATTTTGGATATAGAGCCATCTTAAAATTTAATTAATGAGTTTTGATGAAAGCAGACGGACAAAGGAAAATTTCAATGCAAATCGCGTCTGCTTTTTAAATATCTTATAAACGGGACTATTTACCCGTGAATATCTTAATAAAAAAGATTATTTACCCATTGAAAGAGCGCTTCTTTTACTTCTGTTGAAACTGCGATAATCGTCAAGTTCGATTTCGATATCCGGTTCAACAAAAGGGTCTCTCATCTGAGGAGTAAAACAGATATATTTGATATCAATTCCTCTTTCAAGCCATTGCTGTTCATAATATGTCTGAATTGAAAGCAGAATATCATCATTGATATCAGAATGATAAAGATCTCTTGTTTTAAACAGAACAGGAAAGTCGTTAGCCTTTACCATCTCCTCTGTATATGTAAAAAGGAAATTACTGTCGCATTTAAGATGTACGCATCCCTCCGGTTTTAGAAGTTGAAGATACAGCTGCATAAATCGTGTTGAAGTAAGACGCTTAGTCACTTTTTTCATTTGGGGATCAGGAAAAGTAATCCATATTTCCGAGACTTCATTTTCCGCGAAGAAATGATATATCAGTTCGATATTTGTTCTCAGAAAAGCAACATTGGTAAGACCGAGATCATTTGATTCTTTTGCTCCCGTCCACATTCTTGCTCCCTTTATATCTACACCGATAAAATTCTTATCAGGATATTTCTTAGCAAGACCTACCGCATACTCACCTTTTCCGCAGCCAAGCTCCAGAACTATCGGATTATCATTTTTGAAGAACTCTTTATTCCATTTACCTTTCATTTCAAATCCTTTTTCCTTAAGTACGCCAAAAGGATATTGAAACACATGATGATACTTATCCATATCATCAAATTTCTGAAGTTTGTTTTTTCCCATAGATAATTTATTATGATGCAAAGATAAACATCTTGATTAAGACGATTCGGAACTTTAATCTAAAAAAACAGGGTGAATCACTGTTTTTGAATGTGATTCACCCTATAAATAATTAATAAAAGTTTTCATTAACAATAGTAAACAAGTCAACGCCTTTAAACGACTTTTCAGTAATTAATTCTGCATATACCATCCTTTGTTATCTTTCCAGAATGGCGGCTTATGTGTATCCTGATCAATTTCGGGAGAATCACCTTCCTCAAGATGATTTTTACTTGCCCGATATTGCTTTTCCTTTCCTTTCAAAAAAGACTCAAAAAGAATATTTGCATCTTCATTTGAGAATATCAGTCTTCCGAACAATGGATAAATATCCCTCGATATGCTCCACAGGCGGAAAATTATCTCCGACCAGTTTTCTTCGGAAAGCATATTCCCGAACGTGGAGACCATGATTTTATATACTAGGTGATTTGTCTGAGATATTACTATTGAGCCGTAGTTAAGAGACTCATTAAACAGATTCACAAGGATTAGTGCTTCTGCCTTTCTGTGTTCGGCAACATTCATATTTAGAAAACTGAAGAAGCCGATCCGGTTTTCATGTTCGAAGTCAGTTACGATCTCTATCGTACCAACTTCTATATTATAGCCGAATCTGATCAGCATGCTCTCACTGTTGCTCTCATGCTTGATCTCGTTTTTATTTAGATAACTTATAAAGTTCTGAAAGTTCTGATCCATAGTTGCTGAATTTTAATTTATAACACTACTTTTTGATTAAGTGTTCTTTATCAGCGGATTAAACTATTTTGATAGTTTTTGTTAGGGCTTATTAATAAAAGCGCGATTTAAACATTAAAATTATATTATTATAATAAATAATAATCCTGTATAGAACAGCCTAAAGATTAATATTAAATAAGATTAGCGATATTAAACATGTTCTTTATAATCTAATCTCCTATTTCTGCAATAATCGGTAAATGATCACTTATACCTCCCGTATATTTATATCCGTAGTAAGTTGACAAAGGACGAAAACCACCGTATTTCTCCTCCTTAACAAGCATAAAAGGTGCACAGAATATATAAGAATTCTTAATTCTCAATGTAGAAGAGGTAGAAATCAGTGATCCGGAAACGATTATCTGATCAAGAATCTCCCATTTACCCTGATAACGGTAAGTTCCCTTTATCTTCCTGCCCATATACTTTATCTTATCCGCAGTCTCTTTATTTTCATCCATAGACGATAAGAGGGTACGGATTTCCGGCTCACATGACAGATTATAAAGCGAAGTATTTAAAATGTCTTTTTCAATCCTTCCGGCTTTAAGCCCGCTTTTCTGTGTAGCTGAAAGAGGGGAATCGTTCATATCCCCCATAATGACTATGTTCGGGATTTTTCTTTTTCTTGTCAGTGAATCTGTAATATTATTTATCACATGATAAGCTGAAGCCCTATTTTTATCTGATACGGCAACTCCTCCTCTTCTTGACGGCAAATGACAGAATATAAGATCAAGCGTATCACCTGATAATATGATACCTCCGCTGTAAAGGATATTTCTTGTTGTCCCCTCTTCAAGAGGAACACAGAATTCCTTAATCGCAAAAGGAGAGAAAAGAAAAGGATCCCATATCATCGCGATATTTATACCCCTGTTATCAGGAGAATCAGTGATATAATATTTGTAATGCATCGATTTCACAGGGCTTCTTTTAGTTATCATCTCTACGCAACTGTCATTTTCTATTTCACACAGACCTATTACGGCAGGAGGATTAGATGCTGAAGCACATATTATAGTCTGCGCTATATCACAACATTTTTTTCTGTATTTCGAAAAACTCCAGTATCGTCCCTTCCCGGGAGTATATTCTCCGTCATCTTTTTCAGGATTATCCGATATATCAAACAGATTCTCCACATTCCAGAAAATAATCTTTGTCTCGCTCTTTATGAAGAAAGTAAAATCAAGAAGATATAATATGACTATAAATATTCTGAGCCACTTCATAATACAGAAGTTTTATTACAATATATTGTAAACTGCTTTCTGTAAAAAAAGGTTCTTTATTGCAGTTCTTATAATCTGTTTATACAGAAAAAGTCCCGGGAAGCCGAAACAGCTTTCCGGGACTTATATATAAAACCTCTTAGTATGTTTTTTGAAATCAGCTTATTTTGCAATAAACTGTAACGCACCGATATCTGCATTTCCGGGAAGTCGTACAATTCCATTCAGGTCATTCGGCAATTGTATCGCATATTCCGGTGATCCTTTTCCTATTACCGGTGAACCCGACTGAAGACCGAAGTCATATTTATAATCATCCCCTGTCTCATTGAACAACGGATTCTCATTCCATAAAGTATTTATAAACTCATTGTCATCTGTTCCTCTTGCCTTAATCACGCAATGATCAAACCTGAAACAGTAGTTATAAGGATTATACTCACCTGAATCATCAATGGAAGCAAGAGATACCTCAGAAGACCGGTTTCCCCAAATTATGGTATTATTAAAATCAGCCTGCAACAACGGATACTCTACTTTATTGAAAGAATCATCATAATCATAATTGGAAATCCTTACTGCCGCAGAACTTATTATTCCCAGTTTATAGAAATTAGCTATCGTGCAATGTGTGAAACGTCCTTTTCCCCCTGTCAGCGAAACAAGAGGCCCACCTGAATTGGCAAAAATCGTATTTACAGCTTCTACCCATGAAGAATGAGCTGAAAGAAGAGCATTATTTGAATTTCTTATATTACTGTTTTCAATCATCAGTTTCCGGCGTGAGACATCACATGAATCAAGTATTATTCCGTTTGTCATACCTCTGATCTGAGAATATGTAAAATGATTGTCATAGCTCTCTTCCGTAAATATTAAATCACCCCACTGCGCCGACATTTCATTATATGGAAGATTGTCAAACATATTATCCGTACGGTCACCTCTTATCTGCACCTGGTTGTTAAGTTC
>CAMTON010000090.1 GCA_947074105.1 uncultured Bacteroidales bacterium | reverse complement strand
GGAAGCTGCACTTCCTGCGGAACCCATGCGATATATGAACGCAGATGCTGTATTGAGGATGAATTAAGCTCGATACCGTCAATATAAATATTTCCTTCGTCAGGCAATATCAATCCCATAAGCGCGCCGATAAGCGTACTTTTACCCGAACCGGACTCTCCTACCAGAGCACAATGTTCACCGGGCAATATATGGCAGTCGAAATTATCGATTATCTTTTTGCCTGAAAAAACGAAACTTATTCCTTTATATTGAATCATTATTTGACTTTTTCGTGTGGCAAACTTATTAATAAAAAAGAAACGGACAAGTTTATATATGATATTTTCAATATTTATATGTCATGAGATAACGGGATACAAATAATAGTTAAACCATTTTCAATAATAAAAAAAGACTCATGCCCCGGTATGACATGAGTCTTATAATGTTATAAAGAGATTGTTATTTTAATTCGATTTCAACAATTACAGGATTGCTTTCAAGCGGCTTCTCTGGAAAAAGAGATTCCTGATTGACTCTGTTCAGCACTGAGTATATTTTACCGTCATTTACATATTTAGGCCAGAGATATACTTTGGTATCATTTATGGTAAATGCGATACCTTCAGGTTCCCGGTAGTCACCGATAGTTCTTCGCTGTAGAAGTTTCCCTTTTTCTATATCCCACAAATCGTAATATATTTCTCTGTTATAGTTGAAGGAAAGGAAATAATAATCACCGCAGAGAAGACCGGATTCATTGATTATATATTTACTTCTTTCATCTTTTTTATCAGCTAATCCCTCAAACGAGAAAGGCATTTTATATTTTCCTTTATCTAAAATTATTGCCGGCCGGATAGTATCACCTGAAAAACGGAAAAGAGTATCGGATAAATAGATATAATTCTGATTATTGAATTTCATCACTCTGCTCTTTTTTATTCCCGGAATATCAGTTTCACAAAGCTTGTTTTCCTTCATTTCATTATTAAGCGTAAAATCACCGTTGTATACACCGATAAGATGAGCAGGCTTCTTTGCGACATCATAAGAAACAGCAAGGTTACCGTTAACACACATATTAACTGAATGAACATCATCCATTTTTATACGGTTTATCTGGTTTCCTTCAGGAGTATATATATGCAGATTTGATCTTACATAATCAAAAAGATATACATTATTGTTTTCCGAAGAATGAAAGACCTCTCCTACCGAGCAGTATCTGTCGTCACTCCTCCCATGTCTGTTTATATGATAAATAACTTTTCCGTCATTGATATTCATGCCGAATAATGACCGGTTGCTGTATATCCACATAACGGAATCATTGATATCACATATACGTGGATTATTAAAAAGTATAGTATCGGATGTATGGGGAATTATAAAGCGATATTCCGAAACGAGGTCTGAACCGGAGTTCTCTTCGGTAATATTAATCTTATTATACAGAGATATATGACTTACATTGTTGTCAGTATTTGTCCCTATTATGCAGCTACTCAAAATGCAGGGAAAGTAGATATAAAGCAGTGGTTTCTTCATAACTTATATAATTTAAGAAACGACACCTCTGTAATGTCTTTTCTTTATCCTAAAATCAGTTCACGTCAATTGCTTAAAATTATAAAATATTTTTCTTGATATGAATTATTTTCTATTAATTATTCATTTCTTTTTTATACTTTTTTTTGGTTAAAGGTGACATTCGTTATTCCGGGACAAATAAAAAAGGAAGATATGACGCGCGCAGAAACCTGCATCAACTTCATCTTTCTGCTCCACAGGCGAATAAAAAAGGAAGATATGACGGCATTGATCCGTTATATCTTCCTTTTTTGAATTCTGTTAACTGTGATTATTCAGATCATTTTTTTCAGAACAGATAAGTGACTCCAAGCTGGAAGTTTCGGTTTCTTATTCCTGTATTTGAAATAACATCGATAAGTCCCCATTCATATCCTAATGAAATTCTTATTAAGTCATATAGTTCACAACCGACTGTAAGCCCCAGGCCGAAGTCAAATCTTCTCAAAGCTCTGTGTAAATCTTTATCACCATCTTTAAAAATATCATACTTTCTTGTTATCTTTTCATTTCTGTAGTCCAACTCATATTTTGTCTTACCAAAGAGTCCGATAGAAAACATCGGTACAAAGCCCACGAAAGCTTTGACATTGTCGCCGATCGGATAGTCATAACCTATTGTGATAGGAATGTCAAGATAATACGGATTGATTCGCTGCGAGATTTTCAAGCCGTCGAAATGCTCGGTTGCTTTGGAGCCTTTCAGAGATAACAATACTCCCAGCTCAGCGAATAAACCGTTGTTCGGGCCAAAGTATTGGCGTGCATTGACACCTGCGCTAAAACCTATTCGGGCATCAGAATCGGAAATATAATCTCCGTCAGAATAATTTGAAACATTCATCCCTCCCATTATCCCCCATCTTATCGGCTCCATTGCCATAATTGAAGTAGTAAATGCTATGAGGATAAGCATCATCAAAGTTTTTTTCATAAAATTCAAATTTACAAATTAATAGTTCCCAATTAAATCAATCTATTACAGAGTATCTCATATTGCCGGCATTACGGGATACCGGATTTGCGAAACAATAATCAACATCTCTATTCATAAAACATCTGACTGAAACTAATGTTATTACAATCATCCTTACAAATAATTAAAATTAGTTTATATCAGAAATATGAGTGAATTAACTTTACATATAAGCCATATGAAAACAAAAAATATCCTGCAGGGAATGTTCCTGCAGGATATACGAATAAATATTTTTTTAATCATTTGTTATCAAATGAAGTGCTGTATCGTTGCATTATAAGTGATATATCAAAATAAAATGTATATTCTTCACCATTTATCTCTACCGTCATCTCATCACATACCGGCTCGGAGGAGATGAGTGCCTGAGTTTTTCTCTCTGCATTTAAAACATCTAATATGAAATACTCTTCGCTGACTTCTATAACTTTCCATGCTGTCGCAGGAGTCATTCCGTCCCCCGAATCCAGAACAGAAGATAAAAGTCCCTGTACTATCGCCCTGTGCTTCTCATATTTTATTCCTTCATTCTTTTTCTTATAAAGTAAAGATAAAAGATGATGAGCGTTCATAGAAGAATAATTAGAATCAAGAAATCTTACTACAGCCTCTTCTGCATGATCAAATTCGCCGTTATTATATGACATAAGAATCTCTTCCCATAATTTATTTCCCGCAACATTTAATCCTCCTTCTTCTAAGGTAGTATTATAAAAACTATGCCGGAAATCGGTATAATCTATATCTGTTATATTATTCTTAAGATCTTCAATATACTGACTGTAATTTTTTTTAGTCTCAATCATAGGTACCTTGTTTTCAGCATATAGATTTATTCCGGAAAAAATAATTATTGAAAACATCAGGAATAACCTTAAGATGTAATGAGGTGAATTCACCTCTTTTGCTTTTTTTATCCGGCTGTAAATCGTACACATAATATTTTTATTTTAATGATAACAGAAGATTTGTATTATGTTTTCCCGTGAAAGAAACACATCGAAATCAATTAAATATAAATTTACAAAATATAAACAAAAAAACACCCCGTAAAAAAAGAATTCTTACGGGGCATTTTTCTGAATGTCATATATAATTGTTTATTTCAACAGCTTTTTAAGCTCTTCACTAAGTTCTTCTGTAGTAAGATTCTTAGCGATTATCTTTCCGTCAGGATTGATAAGAAGAGTCTGAGGAATAGAACGTATAGCGTAAACCGATGAAGCTTCACACTGCCATCCTTTAAGATCGGACATCTGAGGCCATGTGATATCAAGGTCTTCAATACCTTTTTTCCAGGATGTTGCGTTACGGTCAAAAGAAACTCCTACGATCTCAAAACCTTTATCCTTATATTCTTTGTAAATTTCAACAAGAGCAGGCATCTCTCTGCGGCAAGGTCCGCACCATGTTGCCCAGAAATCAACAAGGACATATTTACCTTTTCCGATATACTGAGAAAGCTCAACATCTTTTCCTTCAGGATCCTGCATCTTAAGATTAGTATAGGTAGCTCCGACAGAAGATCTTTTAAGACCTTCCATATATTTATCTATAAGTCCGTTATAAACAGATGTTTTGAAAGATCCTGAAGCACCTTTAGTTATAGTCTCAAGTTCGGCTTCTGTTGTTTTATAAAGTATTCTTGAAAGCACATAAGCACCAACGATATTATCCTTATTGTTTTCTACAAATTTAATCGCATCGTCGCTTCTTAGAAGATCATCAGTAACGACTACCTGAAGTGAGTCGTTAAGAGGCGTTCCTTCGATAAAAGATTCTGAATCAATCTTAACTTTGATTTTACCTTTCTGAAGAACCACATTGAACGGCGCGGATACATTATCGCTTTTCTTATCATAAAATATTCTTGCAATAACAACTTTCTCATCCTCTCCTTTGAAAGTAAAGCTGCCGTCTTTTACAGTAGTACTGTCGATTGAAGTATAATTCATTTCTGCATCAGGAGTCTGAAGATATACCTTCTCGCCATCCATATCGGAAGGTGTAGTACCGGTGATCTCATATCCCTTCTCTGACGAACATGCTGCAAGCATTGCAACACAAAACATTGTAGAAAAAATCTTTTTCATATTATTTGTATTTTAAATTAAAACAAAAATAACATTTATTCTTTCTCGCTAAACTTTTTTATAACAAAAGAGGCCGCCTTCACAGGCAGCCTCTTTTATTTGTGTTCAATGAGGTATTAAGTTCTTTTAAGGTAAGAAAGATTGTTGTTATCATTACAAAGATGTTACATTTTATACTTTTAAACAACATTTATTTATATGTTATAAAATATGTTTTCAAGGAAAAAAGTTTTAATCTTTTATGCATATTCAGATGTTTACCTGTTTATGTCTTTCCGAATATGACATAACTTGTTGATTATCTTAAAGGAACACTCAAAAACTACAAATACCGATAAAAAAGCCCTTCGGAAAATATTTTTTATCCGAAAGGCTGTTATTTTCTTTTTTACTAAAATTTTTCAAAATCAGATATTTTATAATATCGTTATATCTGAGATTATATTGATTTCAGAATATCATTTCCTGTAAGTCTAAAGACACTTTCCTTTTTAATTAAGAAATTATTATTTATTCTTCAAATAAGGATAATATCTTTTCCGTCTTATGAAAAATATGATCTGTGATTAGATAAATACAAATCTATCATTTTGATCTTTTCAGTACGACAGCAGTTCTTGAAGGAAGATAAAGACTAAGCCATCCTTTCTGATCCTTCTCATACAAAGGATCATTCTGAGTGAAATATTTCACTGAATCATCAATACGCTGATGACCTCCCATTTCCAGTGCATCCGAATCAATGACTACTTTATATTTTCCTGCTTTGGCTAGGAATTTATAATCTGTAAATGATTTTGTCGGATTGAAATTGAAAACGAAAAGATAATCCTTACGCATAAATGCCAATACCTGATCTCCGCGGTTGTCCCACACCGGAACGATATCGCTGTTGATAAGTCCTTTTGTTGTTTTAAACATATTGACCATCACATTGTCGAAACGGTTAAGATAACGGTATTTAAGATCTTTTCTGTCAACTAGACTCCACTGACGGCGTGCGTAATGATATGACCAGTCGTTACCCTGACGAGGGAAATCAATCCATTCCGGATGACCGAACTCGTTACCCATAAAGTTAAGGTAAGCACCTTTGGCGGTAGAGATAGTAAGCAGACGGATCATCTTGTGAAGAGCCATACCGCGTGCTACCGTCATATCCTCATCACCGCACATCATGTGCCAGTACATAGCAGCATCGATAAGACGGAAAATGATTGTCTTATCACCCACAAGAGCCTGATCATGACTTTCGGCATAAGAGATTGTCTTCTCTTCTGCACGGCGGTTTGTCAGTTCCCAGAACATATCGGTTACGTTCCAGTCTTCATCTTTCTTCTCTTTAAGAAGTTTGATCCAGTAATCAGGAATACCCATAGCCATACGATAGTCGAAACCTATACCTCCGTCTTTGAAAGGAAGTGCAAGACCCGGCATACCGCTCATCTCCTCTGCGATAGTTATTGCTGAAGGTTTAACTTCATGAATAAGATCGTTGGCAAGAGTAAGATAACATATAGCGTCGCCGTTCTGATTCAGATTATAATAATCTTCATAACCTGAGAACGACTCATTAAGACCGTGGCTCCAGTAAAGCATCGATGTAACACCGTCGAAACGGAAACCGTCGAAATTATATTCTTCAAGCCAGAATTTACAGTTTGACATAAGGAAATGAAGCACTTCATTTTTTCCGTAATCAAAACAAAGTGAATCCCATGCCGGATGCTCACGACGTCCGTCGCCATAGAAATACTGATTTTCAGAACCGTCAAGACGGCCAAGACCTTCATTTTCATTTTTAACCGCATGAGAATGTACGATATCCATAATTACAGCGATTCCTGCCGAATGAGCTTCATCGATAAGACGTTTCAACTCGTCAGGAGTACCGTTACGTGAGGAAACGGCAAAGAAGTTTGATACATGATATCCGAATGATCCGTAATACGGATGTTCCTGTATCGCCATGATCTGTATAGCATTATATCCGTCGGCTATGATACGCGGAAGCACCTCTTTGCGGAACTCCTCAAAAGAACCTACTTTTTCTTCTTCCTGAGCCATACCTATATGGCACTCATATATAAGAAGAGCATCTTTTGATGGTTTGAAATCTTTTACTTTAAATTTATATGGATTTTTCGGAGCCCATGCCTGAGCTGAAAATATATAAGTTTCTTCATCCTGGACTACACGTCTGGCATAAGCCGGGATACGTTCTCCCTGTCCGCCTTCCCAGTGTACCGAAAGTTTATAAAGATCTTCATGTTTAAGATCTTCATCCGAGATGAAAAGTTCCCATACTCCGTTACCTGTCGGCTGAAGTTTGAATTTATCCTCTTCTCTCCATTGGCTGAAACCGCCAATCATATATATTGCCGTAGCGTTAGGAGCCCATTCTCTGAAAATCCATCCGTCTTTCACTTTATGAAGTCCGTAAAACAGATAACCGGTAGCAAAATCAGAAAGTGATTTACCGTCTCCCGTAAGCTCTTTTTTCTTAGCGACAGCATAATTGTAACGTCCGTCAATAGCTTCTTTATATGGTGCTAACCATGGATCTTTCTTTATAATACTTAATACTTTTTTCATGTTCTAAATTTTTTAGGCGGATATTCTTTTCCGCGTCAAATAACTCAATCTATACTATCTTATTTATATACAATAAGGACGGTATATGCCGTCCTTATACAATTTATCTTACCCTTATTTTTACAATCAATTTGGTATACGTACCCTCTCCTATACCTGGCTGATGACCGTCTTCAGGAAAGAAAATAACAAACTGCCCCATTCTTACATCAATAAAGGCAGAAGCTTTGTCATTAAAAAATGTGATGTCTTTTTCCGCATTATACGGAGCTACAGGCGATACAAGTTCGCATGCAGGACGGTAACCCATAGTTTCATCGGCACTGAAAGGGATCTGAATATCTATATATTCATTATGAGTTTCCAGTTTCGCCTCTTCTCTGGTCTTACCCGTGATTTCAGCATAATTTACAAATAAATCTTTTCCGTTTAATTCAATGATTCCCGGTTCAATTTTAGTAAAATCTGTGTTTTTAATATATTCAAACGCCTCTTTGAAAGCAGGATGCAGACTTTCATACTTTTCAGCATTCTGTAACGAATCTAAGATCATATAATTAAAATTAATTTTATAGTCTTTACAAATATAAAATAAATATTATGATTTATAGGTGTGAGAGTTAATATTCTGATTCAATTTAACTTAATCTTATTATAATATAAACCAATCTTCCTAATTCTATATTATAAATATATTAATCAGCTTAAAAAGACTCTGTTATTACAAGAACAGATTACCTAAACTTTAAGGAAGTTTTTCTCTGTATTTCCGGTTTTCCTCATCACTGAAGGAAAAAGATTCATTAATCTTTTAACTCTAAACTTATCAAATTCCGGATTTCAACGGTACGTATATCCGACATATCCACCTTAGATACTTTACAAAATGCTGATTCATAAAAGTAAAATTGATTATTTATTCAGTAATCGGGATACAACATTAATAGTTTTATGAATGTTTTAATCCTGCATTTAAATACAAATAACTTTAGAGTAAATGTTATGGAGACAAACAGTAATAACTTTGAGATCCCTCCTAAGGCAGATAATTTTTATAAAAGTGATTCGGTGATTATAGAAAAAGTCTGCTTTCTGAATAAATATAAAATGAAAATATGCGGAAACCTTTTCCGACATAAAGATATCGATACTTCCGTAAAGCATCCGGCTTTGATAGTGGGACATCCGATGGGTGCCGTAAAAGAACAAAGCGCAAACTTATATGCTGCGAAAATGGCAGAACGCGGATTTGTAACTCTCAGTTTTGACCTGTCGTTCTGGGGCGAAAGTGAAGGAGAACCCCGTTATGCCGTTCTTCCGGACGTATACTCTGAAGATTTCAACGCAGCAGTTGATTTTCTTGGTTCGCAAAGCCTTGTTAATAAAGAAAAAATCGGAGTTATAGGAATATGCGGCAGTGGAGGATTCGTTATAAATGCAACTAAAATAGATTTAAGAATAAAAGCTCTGGCTACGGCAAGCATGGTAGATATGGGAGCTGCAACACGATTTGTCTTCTCTTCTGATCGCACGAAGATGTTAGAGGCTGTTGATGCTCAGCGTTATGTTGAGTTTCTCGGAGGGAAAACAGAATTAACAGGAGGGACAATCAATTATCTCTCTGCAGACTCCACTCCCGTGGAACGTGAATTCTATAGTTTTTACAGAACACCGCGAGGTGAATATATACCCGAAGGTTCAACATTAGAAACCACCACTCATCCGACATTTACAAGTAATGTCAAATTTCTTAATTTCTATCCAATGAATGATATTGAAAAGATTTCGCCAAGACCGCTATTATTTATAATCGGAGAAAACGCCATGTCTAGAAGTTTCAGTGAAGATGCATATAAACTTGCTAAAGAACCGAAAGAACTTATTATAATCCCGGGAGCAAACCATATAGACCTGTATGACCGTACTGATCTGATTCCGTTTGACAAACTGGAAGATTTCTTCAAAAAAAATCTTATATAACCCATAATTAAAATTTAAGAATATGAGAAGAATAATCGTTGACATCGTCAATTACCTCGACAAACTGCCTAACTATCAGGAGCTGATGCCTCAGGAATTTGCAATATCCACAAGCTGGATTAATGAAGGTGTGGTAGAACATCGTTTCATAAAAGAAAACAAGACAGGCTCAATACTTATTTTCAAAGACATAGAAGAAAGTGAAGTAAGAAGGATGATCTCATCTTTACCTATGTTTTCAAATTTTGACAAAGTTGAGTATTCCGTAGTAAATGATGACTTTTCAAATATCTTCAAGGTATAGAGATAATTTAATGCGAATTAAGGTTCTGACTATATTAAAATATCTTTTTAGTATAGTCAGACTTTTTTCTGAATTCGCTCGGAGTTTCTCCCATATGTTTTTTAAAAAATCTCCCGAAATGCTGAGGGTAACGGAATCCCAGTTTCGAAGAAATTTCATTCATGGAGTATCCCGTATCAAGAATATAACTTTTTGCTTTTTCAAGAATAACATACTGAATATAATCCTTAGCCGATTTACCGGTCTCTTTCTTTATCATATCACCAAAATAATTTGGTGACAGACATATCTTATCGGCAAAATATTTCACAGTCGGAAGTTTTCTGTTTATTCTCTTGTCATCTTCGAAATATTCATTGATGAATTTCTCAAACTGCTGTAATACATCCTTGTTTATTGTTTCTCGTGTTGCGAACTGACGGTCATAAAAACGCTGACAATAGTCAAGAAGCAATTCTATATTCATTATTATAAGCTTTTTGCTGTGCTTATCTATTTCATGCTCAATTTCAAGCTGTATTTTTTCCAGACAAAGCATAATAGACCTTCTTTCATTTTCTGATAAATGAAGTGATTCTGACACATTGTATGAGAAGAAAGGATATTTATTGATATTTCTGCTCAGATTCGTTCCTTTTATAAAAGAAGGATCAAATATTATACCGTATACCTCAGGTTTTATCTCATCATCAAAAGTATTGACTTCACCGATCTGACCGGGAGCAAAACAAACTATGGTACCTTCCTGATAATCATAAGTCTTTCGACCGTACTGAATCGCGCAGGCATGATTACATTTCAGATATAATGCATATATACCGTAATTCATCTTTATATGATTTACAATATTCGTCGCAGTTGTAAGATTCACTATACTAACCGACGGATGTAGCGTATCAAGACCGTATAAATCATTATACTTTTTTATACTGTCAAGTTGCATTATTTCTTCTGTCATATAATTTTTAAATAATCAATTTAAATATACTATACATGGTGTCTGTACAAAATTATATTTTTTGATCTATATTCCTTACTAAGGAAATCATTATCCGTAATTAAGGTAATTATCTCCGTAATTTACGTATAAACATCAAATCTGATCCCTGATATTTTTGCTGTATAAAATTCTGTCTCTGTTTATATACAAGACAAAGGCATATATTATTATTTAAATACAGACGATTATGAAATTTAAACCACTATTATTTACAGTATCCGCCATAATCTGTTCTCTGGCTCTAAAGGCTCAGAACAACGGAATGAAGACAGATACACTGTATCTCGACGGACCTAACGGCAAACTTCACACAATAGTAACGACACCCGATACGGCTGAAAAAGGACCTGTAGTAATCATAATGCATGGTTTGATGTCAAGCAGCGAAGAACCGTTAATCAGAACTATGGCTGAAAAATTAAACAATAAAGGCATTGCGACTGTTCGTTTTGACTTTGACGGACACGGAAAAAGCGGAGGCGAGTTTATAGATATGACGGTTCCCAAAGAGATTGAAGATGCCAAAATGATGATCGACTTTGTTGAAAAAACAGGAAAATTCTCATCCATAAGCCTTGTAGGTCATTCTCAGGGTGGTGTTGTAACATCAATGGTTGCCGGAGAACTCAATGACAGAATAGACCGCATAGTTTTATTCGCTCCTGCAGCCGTAATATATGATGAAGCAAACAGCGGAACTACTCTTTTCACAAAATATGATCCTCTGAATGTACCTGAGTATATAACTACATTCGATCATAAAATAGGAAGACAATGGATTCTTGAAGCACAGAAACTGAGTATCTATCCAACCGCCGAAAAATTTACGGGACCTGTTTCTATCATTCACGGAATTCCCGATGAACTTGTCCCATACTCTTATTCTCAAAAATATCATCAGATATACAAAAACAGTGAGCTGCATCTTCTTGATGGCATCGATCATTCATTCAGCCAGGATATTGACGGAGTCACAGATATAGCACTGAAATTCCTTTTAGAGAATAAATAAGTCACAATGATATTTATCATACAGTATTCAGAATTTTAATATTAAAATCAATACAACCCGGAAATTAAACTTTTAAATAAAAACTTCACTATGAATAATTTTATATTTCAAAATCCTACAAAATTAGTATTCGGCAAAGGGCAAATAGCCAGGTTATCAGAACTTGTTCCCTCTGATAAGAAAATAATGATCACATACGGTGGCGGCTCTATATTTAAAAACGGAATATATGATCAGGTAAAAGCTGCGCTGAAGAATCATACTGTTTATGAATTCGGAGGAATTGAACCCAATCCGGAATATGAGACTCTTATGAAATGTGTAGCAGAGTGTAAAGAAAAAGAAATTGATTTTCTTCTTGCCGTTGGCGGAGGTTCCGTTATAGACGGAACTAAGTTTATAGCGACAGCTTTAACATGGGAAGGCGATCCGTGGGAATTTCTAAGACAACCTATTCCTACAGGGAATGCACTTCCTCTTGCTGCAGTTCTGACGATTCCGGCTACAGGCTCTGAAATGAACAATGGCTCGGTGGTTTCAAGAAGAGAATTCAAAGAAAAACTGTTTTTCTTCAATGATGCCTGTTATCCTAAGTTTTCTATTCTTGATCCGACAGCTATCTATTCTTTACCAAAGAAACAGATTGCCAATGGTGTTATCGATACATATATCCATGTGATGGAACAATATCTTACATACGATAATAATGCAAGCGTGCAGGATTACTGGGCTGAAGGTATTCTTAAAACACTTCTTGATATTGCACCGAAACTTATGAAAGATCAGCACGATTATGATAACTGTGCAAACTTTATGTATTCTGCAACAATGGCTCTTAACGGATTTATCGCTATGGGGGTCGCTACCGACTGGGCGACACATATGATCGGTCAGGAGCTTACGGCTCTTCATGGTCTTGATCATGGCGTGACACTTGCCATTGTTTATCCTGGTGTCATATCGGTCATGCATGAAGATAAAAGAAATAAATTATTACAGTATGCAGAAAGAGTATTTAATATCTGTGACGGAACTGATGATGAAAAAATAAATAAAGCTATCAGCCTGACAGCGGAATTCTTTACTTCTCTTGGTGTTAAGATACGTTTATCAGATTACAATATCGGCGACGACACAATTGAGGAAATTGTGAGACGTTTTGACGAAAGAAATTTTGTATTAGGAGAAAACGGAAATATCACGCCTTCTATGATCCGTGAAATTCTTCAACATGTAAAATAATCATATTAATGAAAAACAGAATAAAATTCAAAAACGGAGATATTAATATCTCTGCCGAAATTCATTTCCCCGACGGTTTTGATCATAATAAAAAATATCCCTCTATAGTTGCCGTTCATCCCGGCAACGGAGTCAAGGAGCAGGTTGCAGGCCTTTACGCAGGTCTGCTTTCTAAACAGGGATTCATCACGATTGCCTATGATGCATCTCATCAGGGAGAAAGTGAGGGATATCCCCGTTATCTGGAAGATCCGGCACGCAGAGTCGAAGATATTCGTTGCGCCATCGACTATCTCGTCACATTACCATATATTGACGAAGAACGAATCGGTGCTTTCGGCATATGTGCAGGAGGCGGTTATGCGATTAATGCAGCCCAGACAGAAGCTAGAATAAAAGCAGTTGCAGGCATAAGTACATGGGATGTTGGCGACAGTCAGCGTAACGGTTTATTCAGAGACCGTACAAAAGAAGAGCGTCAGCAGTTCCTGCGTGATGTGGCTGCTCAGAGAACGCGTGAGGCTCGCGGAGAAGCTCCGCTTTACGCAAACTATGTACCCTCGGCACCTGATGAATTTAACGAAACGACTGCTCAGATATCAAAAGATGCATCTGATTATTATTGTACGCCGCGCGCTTCACATCCGAATTCTCATAATAAATATCTTTTTTCATGTAACGACCGTATGGCGGCATGGGACGCGTTCAGTCTTATAGATACAATATCCCCACGCCCTATCCTGTTTATTATCGGTGATCTTGCCGATACTATATATTTTACTGATACTGCGTATGAAAAAGCTCTTGAGCCGAAAGAGATTTTCCGTATCAAAGATGCTAAACATGTCGATCTTTATGATAAGTCACCTTTTGTGGAGCAGGTAACAGAAAAACTTAATGATTTTTTTATAACGAACCTGTGATCTGATGA
>CAMTON010000089.1 GCA_947074105.1 uncultured Bacteroidales bacterium | reverse complement strand
CGCGATTGTAGAGACGTAGCATGCCACGTCTCTGAAAAGAAACAAATAATAAGATATAATGTGAAAACAAGGGAGACGTGTTATGCCACGTCTCTACGGGGAAAAACAATACATATATGACAAACCGAAAAGAAGATAGTGCATTGATTGCCGTAATGAAAAGAGAAGCCGACCGGATGATATCCCGTCCTTTTTATTATATGGTATGTCTTATGCTGCCTCTTTTCAGCATTTTGTTTATGGGTACTATCTTCAATAACGGTCAGATGGATGATATTCCGATCGCTGTTGTAGATCTTAACAATACTTCTCTTTCGCGCGAACTGATAAGAAATGTTGATGCAGTTCCTACTTTTAAAGTAGCATGTAAACTGAGTGATCAGGCTGAAGCAAGACTGCAGACGCAGGAAAAGAAAATTTACGGTTATCTTGTAATTCCTGAAAACTATGATGACAGAGTAAATGACGATAAGAAAGTATCGGTATGCTTTTATTATCATTATGCTTTGCTTAGTGTGGGAGGGGAGGTATTATCAGGATTTCAGAAAGTCCTCGAACCGCTTGTTCTTGGACCCGTTTATGAAGAAGCATTAGAATTAGGGATGTATGAAAATGAAGCTGAAAGTTTTCTTATGCCTGCTGATCAAAAATATTTTCTTCTTTTCAATCCCGACCTTAATTATGCCATATATCTGAGCAATCCTTTTTATGTTGTTTTCTTTCAGATACTTATTCTGATAACTTCTCTTTATATATTAGGAATAGAACTTAAACAGGGTACAGCAAAACAATGGCTTGCAACTGCGAAGGGAAATATATATATCGCTATTCTTGGTAAATATCTGCCTTATACAGTGATATACTGGATAATATCGCTTTTTTCCAATTATGTGATGTTTTATCTCTTTAAGATTCCTCATTCATGCAGTCTGACCTCACTAAATATTACATTTCTCTTTCTGATAGTGGCAACACAGTGTCTTTCCATATTCGTATATTCTCTTTTTCCTGTAATGGGAATAATAATAAGTGTCGCCTCTATGCTCGGTTCCCTTGGTGCTACACTATCGGGACTTACATTCCCTGTTCCCCAGATGTATAAAGCGGTGCAGATGCTAAGCTGGATTCTTCCGGTAAGACATTTCACACTGATATATATGAATCTTGTTTATGGAAATTCCGGATACCGGTATAGCTGGGAGAACTATCTTTTTCTCGCTGCATGCCTTTTGCTGCCTCTGCTTACAGCAGGAAAACTTAAGCGTGCAATAGAGGATTATAAAAAATTTGAGAAGTATGAATAAGGATGATAAAACAAATATCAGCTTCTACACACTGATAAAGAAAGAATTTTTTACCATTTCCACCAGCTATGCTATTCTGGTAGTGCTTATAGGGGGAGTGATAGGATATGGATTTCTTTATAACTTCATGTATGCGCCAAATGATGTTACAAATGCCCCGGTTGTTATTGTTGATAATTCTAAAACAGAACTAAGCCGCAGATTCATATATAAACTTGATGCAACACCGGAAGTCCAGGTTGTCGGAACCGGAGAAGATTATATCCAGGCAAAAGATCTGATGGCCAGGAATCAGGCTGCCGCGATAATGTTTATACCTTATGATTTCGATGATAAGATTCGTACAGGCCGTCAGGCTATATCGGTCGCTTATGAGACTACACAGGTTTTTCTTTATTCTTTATATATACAGAAAGCAATAACATTTACGGTTCTTGACCTTAATAATGAGATACGCCCCGATCAGCTTGTTTTTCTTCCGAAGAAAGATGTGCAGATAATGGCTTCTTCATCATCCCCGATACAGGCAGTGGGAATACCTCTGTATAATTATACCGAAGGTTACGGTACATATCTTATCCCTGCCGTACTTATGGCCATATTCTTTCAGACTCTTATGATGGTCACTGCCATGATAACGGGAGATGAAATTTCTACAAAGAAAATTTCGTATTATGAACCTCTTTCTCACAGTTTCAGAGGGCTTGCAAAACTTGTATTTGCAAAAGCATTCGTATATGTGCTTATATATCTTGTTTTTGCATATTTCTATATCGGTCTTCTTGCCAAGATATTTGATCTCCCTGCTATCGGTGATACCCGGACCATTATCATAATGCTGATACCTTATCTTTTTGCTACAAGTTTCTTTGGTCTTACAATGTCATTATTCTGGAGTGATGCGGATGCACCTATTCCTGTGATAGCATTCTTCTCGGTAGGTCTTATATTTCTTTCCGGAATATCCTATCCCCTTGAACTTATGCCTAAATACTGGCAATGGTCTCACTTCATATTTCCTGCAGGTCCTGGCATACTATCATATGTAAAAATCAATTCCATGGGCTGCAAGCTCCCGGAAGTAAGGCAGGAATATCTTACTCTGTTTTGCCAGGTTGTAATTTATTTTGTTACGGCTATGCTGGTATATAAACGTAATATCAACAAATACAAGCCGGAAAATCCGGAAGTTCCGGCTGATAATACTGTTATAAATGACCAAACATCAGTTAAGAATAATGATATAGCATCTGAAACAGTTAACTGATTGACTTAAAATTATTACCTTTGCAGGTCGTAATGACAAAAACCGTAACAGGAAAAATCGAAACATAAAATATATGAATAAGAAATTCAAAAGAACGCTGGTAACCACAGCTCTTCCTTATGCGAACGGACCGGTACATATCGGTCATCTTGCCGGAGTATATGTGCCTGCTGATATTTATACAAGATATCTGAGATTAAAAGGTGAAGAAGTAATAATGATCGGGGGATCGGATGAACACGGTGTACCTATCACTATTAAAGCTAAAGCTGAAGGTATCACTCCTCAGGATGTCGTTGACAGATATCATACCATCATTAAAGATTCTTTCGAAGATTTCGGAATCTCTTTTGATGTTTATTCACGTACTACATCTGACATTCATAAAGAAACTGCTTCTGAATTTTTCAAAATTCTTCATGATAAAGGCGAATTTATAGAAAAGGAAAGTGAACAGTATTATGATGAAAAAGCAAATCAGTTCCTTGCTGACCGTTATATCATCGGTACTTGTCCTCACTGTAAAAATGAAAAAGCTTACGGCGACCAGTGTGAAGCCTGCGGTACTTCTCTTAATGCAACAGACCTTATCAATCCTAAATCTGCGATTACCGGTAATACTCCTGTTCTTCGTAAGACTACTCACTGGTATCTTCCTCTTGACAAACACGAACCGTTCCTTCGCGAATGGATTCTTGACGGTCACAAAGAATGGAAATCAAATGTTTACGGTCAGTGCAAATCATGGTTAGATATGGGGCTACAGCCTCGTGCAGTAAGCCGTGACCTTGACTGGGGCGTACCTGTTCCGGTTGAAGGCGGTGAAGGAAAAGTTCTTTACGTTTGGTTTGATGCTCCTATTGGATATATCTCAAATACAAAGGAACTTCTTCCTGACACATGGGAAACATGGTGGAAAGATGAGGATACACGTCTCCTTCACTTTATCGGAAAAGACAATATCGTATTCCACTGCATCGTATTCCCTGCAATGCTTAAAGCTGACGGATCATATATCCTTCCTGAAAACGTACCTGCTAATGAATTCCTAAACCTTGAAGGCGACAAAATTTCAACTTCAAGAAACTGGGCTGTATGGCTTCATGAATATCTTCAGGAATTCCCTGACAAACAGGACGTACTAAGATATGTGCTTACGGCTAATGCTCCTGAGACTAAAGATAACGATTTTACATGGAAAGATTTCCAGGCAAGAAACAACAATGAACTTGTTGCTATCCTTGGTAACTTCGTAAACCGTGCCATGGTACTTACTCAGAAGTATTTTGACTGTAAAGTTCCTGCTTGCGGCGAATTTACTCAGTATGATAAAGATACTATCGCTGACTTTGAAAACGTAAAGGCTCAGGTAGAACACTATCTTGACCAGTTCCGTTTCCGTGATGCTCTTAAAGAAGCAATGAACCTTGCAAGAATCGGTAATAAATACCTTGCCGATACTGAACCATGGAAAGTTGCCAAAACAGATATGGACCGCGTAGCTACGATCCTTAATCTTTCTCTTCAGATTGTTGCGAACCTTGGAATCGCTTTCGAACCGTTCCTTCCTTTTGCAGCAGCTAAGATCCGTAAGTTTGTAAACCTTGACCATTCAAACTGGGAAGAACTTGGTAACATTCATCTTCTTGAAGCAGGAAAAGAACTTTCTAAACCGGAGCTTCTTTTTGAAAAAATAGAAGATGCGGCTATCGATGCTCAGATTCAGAAACTTCAGGATACTAAAAAGGCTAATGAGCTTAAAGAATACAAACCTGCCGCAGTTAAAGAAGATACTACTTTTGACGATTTCATGAAAATGGATATCCGTGTCGGTACTGTGGTCGAATGTTCTAAAGTTCCTAAAGCTGACAAACTTCTTCAGTTTAAGATTGACGACGGAATGGGAGGCAGAACTATCGTTTCGGGAATCGCCAAATTCTATAATCCTGAAGATCTTATCGGAAAACAGGTTTGCTTTATCGCAAACTTCCCTCCGAGAAAACTTAAAGGAATCGAATCACAGGGTATGATTCTTTCGGCTGAAGATGCTGACGGACGCCTTGTTGTGATTTCTCCTTCAGGACCTGTAAAATCGGGCTGTTCAGTAGGATAAAAAACTTATAATGTTTATATAAAGGGGCGGCAATACCGCCCTTTTTTTTAACTTTGCTGATAATTAATGTGTTATACGGACTGAAACAAAAGCTGCTTTTTCATAAGTGCTCTTTTTTAGGCCTTTATTTTTTATAAATATAATGGATAGCGTATTATTCTGGCTTATTAAACTTCCGCTTCACCTATTGGCTTTGCTACCGCTCAGAGCTCTGTATTTTATAAGCGACTTTACTTATTATATTGTTTATTACATTATAAGATACAGAAGAAAAGTAGTAAAGGAAAATATAGACAATTCTTTTCCTGACCGTCCGGTAGAAGAAAGAAACAAAATCATAAAAGATTTCTATCGTCATTTCTGCGATTATATTTTTGAAACAATTAAACTTCTGCATATTTCAGATGATGAAATGCGCAAAAGAATGAATTTCAGCAATATTGAACTCGTACAGGAGATAAGCAAGGACGGCAAACCTATATTCATGACAATAGGCCATTACTGTAACTGGGAATGGATACCTTCGATCATGCTCTGTGATCTTCCTAATCTTACGCTTGCGCAGATATACCGTCCGCTCAGAAATAAAGCTGCAGATAAATTCTTTCTTAAACTGAGATCACGTTTCGGCTCAGACTCTATTGCCAAAAACGATACTTTAAGAGAAATCATAAGATACAGAAAAGAAGGCAAACAGATAATGATAGGATTTATTGCCGATCAGACACCTTCACCTGCTAATATCCACTACTGGACTATGTTTCTTAATCAGATGACTCCGTGCCTTACAGGACCTGAGAAAATAGGAAAAAAGATTGACGCGAATATCCTTTTTCTTGATGTGAAAAAGATCAGACGCGGATATTATGAAGCTGTGGTAAAGGTGATATCAACCAATGCCAAAGAGACAAAAGAATTTGAGATAACAGAGATGTATATGCGACTGATAGAAAAGGAAATCCTTCGACAGCCACCTTTCTGGTTATGGACTCACAAGCGCTGGAAACACCGCAACTTATATAACGGAGAACAGAAATAACAGAAGTTATATTCAACTTACATTATTTTATAACCAATAATATAAGAATGTTGTTTTATTATAAATCGGAATCAATAACAGAATCAGAGATTCCGAAACAAAAGTATCCAAACCACTAATTGTTTATAATACAGCAACTTTTAACTCCGGTAAACTATGGAAAGAATAAAAATCATAGCAGACGATAAGATTCCCTTCCTCAAGGGTGTTCTTGAGCCATATGCCGACATATCGTATCTTCCGCCATATAAAATAGCGCCAGATGCAGTAAAACCGGCTAATGCTCTTATTATCCGTACCCGAACTTTATGTAATGAATCGCTGCTGAAAGGCAGCAATGTAAAAATGATCGCTACCGCAACCATCGGGTACGATCATATTGACCGAAACTACTGTGCGAAAGCCGGTATCACATGGAGCAATGCTCCGGGATGCAATGCAGATTCTGTTGCACAATACGTGCTTTCCACTATATTCCTTTGGGCAAGAAAACGAAATAAGATGGTAAAAGGGCTTAAACTCGGGCTGGTCGGTGTCGGTAATGTTGGAAAGAGCGTTGCTGCCTTTGCCGCCAGGTTTGGTATGGAAGTCCTGTTGTGCGATCCACCCAGAGCACTTGCAGAAGTAGATGATTCATTTATGAATGTCGAAGAACTGGCTCAGAAGGCAGATATTATATCATTTCATACACCACTTATATTCGATACTGACTTTTCAACATTCAAACTATGTAACTCAGAACTTATGGAACTGATGAAAGGTCGTGAAGTGCTTATCATAAACTCCGCACGCGGAGGTGTTATAGATGAAAAGGCTCTTTTGGCTTTCATAAAAGATAATGATATGTGTGACGTCGCGCTTGACTGCTGGGAAAATGAGCCACATATTAATATGGATCTTCTCAATACCGTTATGCTTGCAACGCCTCATATCGCCGGTTATTCGTATGACGGAAAGGCAAACGCAACAAGAATGGCAGTAAACAGTGTTTCCGGATTCTTTTCACTGGGAGTCGATACATCAGCAATACAACCACCGGCACCGGCTGATCCGGTAATAAGTATAGGTAATATTCTGGTAGAAATGGTCAACCGAAATATCATCGATGAAAATATGATGACAGAGATGAAAGATGGTCTTGGATATGCCGGCTCTCTTGACGATATTCTCAAGGCGGTTGATCTGCCTCTGCACCAGCGTGAATATCTTATGGGTGAGATCCTGCTGAGAACCTATAATCCGGTGAATGACACTAAACGTCTGAGAAATGATCCCGGAAGTTTCGAGGAGCAGAGAGGTGACTATCCTTTCAGGCGGGAACTGAAAGCTTATACGATACAGTATTAATAAAAGGCATTCCGGTAATATTGAAGATTAATATTCCGGATTAAACACAGTTTTGATTTGACCCGGAATGAAATAAATAAAAATGGACCGGAGATAAAAGGTTATCAATACCTGATTTATCTCCGGTCCATACTTTTTATATATCATAAATATGACTCTTTTTGTCTCTCATAAGCGTCTGAATCCGTAAATGTCAGTTCGGTTTATGTACAGCCGTGCAGTTGTCATATTACCACCGCAGGGTTGCGATATTGTCACCGAGCGGTTTTCATATTGTCATCGTACGCCTTTTTTTATTTCTCTATGACCTCTGCAATTACGCGTGGGAAATGCTCATATTCAAGTTTGTGAACCTTATTTGCCACATCTTCGTAAGTGTCGGTCGGAAGAACCTCGCATTTTGCCTGAAATATGATCTTACCTTCATCATAGTTTTCATTCACATAATGAATTGTTATTCCTGACTCATTTTCTCCTGCAGCAACGACAGCCTTATGAACATTATCACCATACATACCTTTACCGCCATAGTTAGGAAGAAGGGCAGGATGTATGTTTACTATTTTGTCAGGATAGTTTCTGATAAGATATTCCGGAATCTTAAGAAGATAACCTGCAAGAACAATAAATTCAATTCCGTAGCTTTTAAGAATATCCATGACATAAGCTTCATTCTTCATCTGAGCTCCTGTTATTATATGTGACGGAATGTCAAGATTTTCAGCACGTTTTAGAACAAAAGCATCACTTTTGTTTGTTATAATAGCGGAAATTTCAATATTGCTGTTGTTATCAGAAAAATAGTTGAAAATATTTTCTGCATTTGAGCCGGATCCGGAAGCTAAAATTGCGATTTTATGTTTCATTTTTATCTTTTTTGTGCACAACGGCTATATAATTGTGCAGTTTTATGTATTTTATACCGTAAATATTTGTTTAGTTTGGAGAAAAATGTATTTCTTTGCAATGCAAATTTAGAAAGTAAATTTATTAATTAACTAAAAACTTAAAAGTTATGTCTGAAATAGCATCAAGAGTAAAAGAAATTATCGTTGATAAATTAGGAGTTGAAGAGTCAGAAGTTACAGATACAGCTCGTTTCACTAACGACCTTGGAGCAGACTCTTTAGATACAGTAGAACTTATCATGGAATTTGAAAAAGAATTCAACCTTACAATTCCTGATGATCAGGCTGAAAAAATCCAGACTGTAGGAGACGCAATTTCTTACATCGAAGCAAACGCAAAATAAATTTATTTACTCTAAGATTCAGATATGGAATTAAAAAGAGTAGTAGTAACAGGTCTGGGAGCAATTACGCCATTGGGTAACAATGTAAATGATACATGGGATGCCCTGATAAATGGAGTAAGTGGTGCCGGACCTATTACTCAATTCGACGCTTCATTGTTTAAGACTCAGTTCGCATGCGAAGTAAAAGGCTTTGAGCCACTCGATTATTTTGAGAAAAAAGAGGTGCGCAAATATGACCGTTATGCACAGCTTGCCATTGCGGCAGCAAAAGAAGCGATAACGGATTCAGGGCTTGATCTTGACAATACAGATAAAAAACGTATCGGCGTGATATTTTCTGCCGGTATCGGAGGTATCAAAACATTTGAACAGGAACTATGGGGTTATGATGCAGAAAAAGGCCCTAAGTTTAATCCTTTCTTCATCCCAAAAATGATTGGTGATATAGCAGCCGGACATATTTCTATTATGTACGGATTCCACGGACCAAACTATGGTGCTATATCTGCATGTGCTTCATCAACAAACGGTATTATCGATGCGTTCAACCTTATCCGTCTTGGAAAGGCTAATGCTATTGTTGCCGGAGGTGCGGAAGCTGCGATCTCGGTTGGCGGAGTAGGCGGATTCACAGCAATGCACGCTTTATCTAATCGTAACGATTCACCAACAACTGCGTCACGTCCGTTCAGCGCTTCACGCGACGGATTCGTAATGGGTGAAGGCGCTTGCGGTCTTATTCTTGAAGAGATGGAGCATGCTTTGGCTCGCGGAGCAAGAATCTATGCTGAAGTAGTTGGCGGGGGTATGTCGGCAGATGCTTATCATCTGACAGCAACTCATCCTGAAGGACTTGGAGCAATTCTTGTGATGCAGAACGCTCTGGAAGACGCAGGTCTTTCTCCTGAGTCAGTAGATTATATCAATGTTCACGGTACGTCAACTCCTGTCGGTGATATTTCGGAAGCGAAAGCCATCAAACAGGTATTCGGCGATCATGCATATGATCTGAATATCAGTTCAACGAAATCAATGACAGGTCATCTTCTTGGAGCCGCTGGTGCTCTTGAAGCAATGGTATGTGTGAAATCTGTTGAAACGGATATCGTTCCTCCGACTATCAACCATGAAGAAGGAGATAATGATCCGGAAATTGATTATAATTTAAACTTCACATTCAATAAGGCTCAAAAACGTGTTGTTAACGTTGCCCTTTCAAATACATTCGGATTTGGAGGACACAATGCAAGTGTTATCGTAAAGAAATTTGTAAAATAACGTGTTAAAAGCAATAACTAATAAGATAAGGCTCTTACGGCTAAGGTCGAAAGAGCCTTATTCTATATACTATCATATTTTAGGCTTTCTGCCTAACGATCTGAGCATCTATGAACAGGCCTTTTTACACCGTTCGGCTTCTGCAAAGACCGAAAAGGGAAAATGGGTTAATAACGAACGCCTGGAATTTCTGGGTGACGCTATTCTGGATTCTATAGTTGCCGATATCCTTTTCCGAAAATTTGAGAATAAGAAAGAAGGATTTCTTACCAATACCCGCTCTAAGATAGTACAAAGAGAAACTCTTAATAAACTTGCCATCCAGCTTGGATTGGATAAACTCGTTGTCTCTGCGACAAAGGGTGTATCACATAATAACTACATGTATGGAAATGCCTTTGAAGCATTTGTCGGCGCGATTTATATTGATCAGGGTTATGACGTTTGTAAGCATTTTATAGAAGAAAGGGTAATAGCTCCTTATATCGACCTTACTCAGATAGCCCGAAAAGAGGTCAACTTTAAATCTAAACTCATAGAATGGAGTCAGAAGAATAAAGCTGCTTTGGAATTCCGTCTTATTGAATCATTCACTGATGCAAATAATAATCCGGTATTTCAAACTCAGGTTTATATATGTGAAATAGCAGGAGGGGTAGGTACAGGATATTCCAAAAAGGAATCACAGCAGAATGCTGCAAAATCTACACTGAAAAAGCTTAAAGCTGATGCTGAATTCAAGGGAAGCATAAATAAATGCCTTGATAAAAGCAATACTGATTCTGAAGAATGTCATAATGAAGTCTGCAGTTTGATTAATGCAATGACAACAGAATGGTCGGGCGATCCTATATCACCGGACAAAGAACTGTTACATGTTTCTCCGGAAAAGAAGACTGACGCAGAAACTCCTTATATTGCAGAAGTAAATAACTCTTCTGAAAACAGTGAAGAAAATCCCGCAATTATAAAGGAGGACGATTATGATGAGACTTCATATATAAAAAATGAAAAATCAGATAATCTGCCTGAAACGGATGAATATGGTGACTCTGCTTTGAACAATGAATCTGATTCACAAATCGTAGATTCTGAAAAAGAGGAAGTAATATCACCAATACCTTCCGTGACAAGCGAAGATGATATGGTTCAGAATATATCAAAAGATATTAACAAAACAGTAGGAGAAAAAATACTCATTAACAATGAAAACGATTGCAATGATATTTCGGAACTTCCTGTTTCTGAAAAAAATGATATTCCTGAAGAAGATAAATCCGTTATGAAAAAGGCGGATAATGAAACAGGAGAAAAATGCAACGGTTAAACTGTTGAAAATCAGAGGGCAAAAAACAGGTGTTTCTGCCACCATGATAAGAAAGAAAAAGGATATGTTGATGATATTATGCATTTACATATCCTTTTTTTTATGCATTTATTTTAGTTTTTAGTCTTTTGTATATTTTTATTTTTTAAATATTAGATTAATTAATAATATTGGAGTAATTCTTAGTTATCTATTTATAAAGAGATTGGACGGACATTCTATTTTGGTAATTTTGCTCAAAACAAAATAATTTACTGTCGTTCACGGCGCAAAAATAAAGATTGATATAGAGAGAGGAAAAGCCGAACTGCGGTTTTTCGATTAATTTACTAACTGAGGTGTATGAAGGATCTAAACAGAATTTTTAAATGGCATATGTTTTTTGTGCCGGTATTTTTCTCAGTCATGCCTGTCATGGCAGACGACCTGTTTCATGCCGATCCTGAAATAGCACTCAGAAAACTTGATTCACTTGTTCTAAACAATGAAGTTTTTGTAAAAGTGAAGTATAACTATATTTCAGAACTTAAAGCGAAGTCATCCGTAGGTTCGGAAGATGAGATCTACTGGAAGAATAAAAGTATATATAATGAATATAAGACATTCGACAGTGATTCCGCACTGGTATGGCTTGATAAACTTGATATTCTTGCCGGATCTCTGAATAATAATGATGAAATCCTTAGCAATAAGATAGAACGTTCACATATACTGGCGGCGACAGGGCTTCTTGTAGAATCGCTTGCCGAAATTGAAAATATTAATTCTCACAAACTTCCCGATAATTTAAGAAAAAACTACTACGAACAGATGTCATATCTGTACAGCCATCTGCATCAGTATACTGCGAGTCAGAATTTTGCTCAGCCACATCTTGGTGGTGAGAATTATTATCAGATAATGCAGCTTACTTATGTCGACAGTCTGAAGACCATTATACGACCTAGTGACAGTGATTATATGTGGAACGCAGCATGGAGATACAGATCTACCGACAGTCTTAGATATTACAGAAAAAAAATAGAGAAAGAACTGCTGGGCAGAGACTTTTCTGAAAGGAATGAGGCCCTTGAGTTGTATGCATTAAGTCATCTTTATGCACAGGAAAACGATCGTATAGGAATGATTAATGCTCTTGCTTATTCGGCAATGGCTGATATAAAATGTGCAAATCGTGAAATTGCTTCGCTTCAGGAGCTGGCATGGCATCTTAATGATCATGAGGATATAGACAGAGCTTATTCATATATAAGCCTTTGCCTTAAAAATGCACAGATATATAAAGCAAGAACAAGAGCGCATGATATAGCGCGTATCATGGACTTGCTTTACAGCAGGAACATTGAAAGAAATGAGGTACGTGAAGCAAAACTTGAACGTAGTGTGAAAGGACTTCTGATCATTACCGGTTTTGCGGTGATCGCTATTGTTGTGATCGCTATTCAGTTTATGAGACTGGGAAAATCAAACAGAGCGCTTTATAGGAGTAATGATCTTCTTAATGACAATATACTTCAGCTTACAAAAGCTAAAAATGAATTCGAACATCTTAACCATCGCCTGACACAGCTTAATGAAGAGATGCTGGAGTCGAATATGGTAAAAGAAGAATATATAGGATATGTATTTAATATATGCTCAAACTATCTGAGCAAAATGGTGGAAACGAATAAACTGATCAACCGTAAGCTTAAAACGGGACAGACAAAAGAATTATTGAAAATCACCGATTCATCAACATTCATAAATCAGGAGATGAAAGAGTTTTATCAGAACTTCGACGCTGTGTTTCTGCATCTTTATCCTGATTTTGTAGAAGAATTTAATAAATTGCTTCGTCCGGAAGACAGAATAAATCTGAAATCCAACGAGCTTCTTAATACTGAGCTTAGAATCTATGCTCTTGTGCGCCTGGGTATCGGAGACAGCGCTAAAATCGCCGAGTTTCTTCATATCTCTCCTCAGACTGTGTATAACAACAGGGTCAAAGTCCGTAATAAGGCTATTGTTCCTAAAGATCAGTTCGCCAATGTCGTGCGCAGACTTGGTAACATCAACTTAACGCAGTCTTAATACTGTTGTAACAACTACTGTAAGGCTTATTTTTATCTACTTTTAATTACTTTATTTGTTTTATAGACATCTTATAATCAGATTGTTGTAAAATTTAATCACTACTTTTTGCTTATACCTTACGTATGCGGCAATTATATACATACATATATTTGCCTTCATACTTAAACTATGTTTTCACCTTAAATTTATCTTATTCTTTATGAAATTTAAACTAGAACAAAGTTGTCCGTCACGACGGATACTTACTGTTGCATGCGTGACGTTATTTTCTACTACGTCAATATTTGCACAGTCGCTGACTATTAAAGGGAATGTTAAGGATAAAACCGGAGAGACAATTATTGGCGCCAGCGTAATTGTTTCCGGAACTACTAACGGGACCGTCACCGACTTTGACGGAAACTTTGAACTTAATGCCTCATCAGGTGATCTGATTCAGATCTCTTATGTCGGGTATAAAACTCAGACTATTACGGCACAGCCAAACATGATTATCGAACTTGCAGAGGACTCGGAAGCCCTAGAGGAAGTTATCGTGATCGGTTACGGTGTGCAGAAGAAAAGCGTCGTTACTGCGGCTATTGCCCGCGTTTCGGAAGCTGATCTTGAAAGAACTTCACCTACACGTGTTGATAACGCTCTAAAAGGTCTTGCAGCAGGTGTTACAGTTACTTCTGCTTCGGGACAGCCGGGCGAGGGTTCACGTATCCGTATCCGCGGTGTCGGAACCAT
>CAMTON010000088.1 GCA_947074105.1 uncultured Bacteroidales bacterium | reverse complement strand
ATAAAAAACGGGATGTAACGCATTAAGCATTACATCCCGTAAATATAATTGTCAATAAAATCGAATGAGATTTATTTCTTATGCTTCAACTGCAACAAGAATCTTGTCAACCGCAGCTTTCAGACCTTCCGGATTTTTACCTCCAGCCTGAGAGAAGTGAGGCTGACCGCCACCGCCACCCTGGATAAGTTTGGCAGCTTCGCGAACAAGCTGAGATGCATTGTAACCTGCCGCTACCATATCGTCGCTAAGAGCTACGGTAAGAAGAGGTTTGCCTGCGTCCTGAGTACCTGCAACGAAGAACAGTTTTTCTGCTACCTGACCTCTGATCTGGAACGCGATGTTCTTGATCGCTTCAGCCGGCATATCGCCAACGAATTTGATAACAGTGATTCCGTTAATCGTTTCTGCATTCTTAAGAAGAACGTCTTTCATCTGAGCCTGTTTTTCTTTAGCGAATTCTTCGATCTGTTTTTTAAGATCCGCATCTTCCTCGATCATCTTTTTGATTGATGCTGCAAGGTTAGGCACATTGTTGAAGAACCCTTTGATCTCTTTGATAAGATCCTGCTGCATATTCACAAGATTCTCAGCTTTCTCTGCCGTTACGGCTTCGATACGGCGTACTCCGGCTGCTACCGAGCTTTCAGAAACGATTTTGATGAAACCGATCTGACCTGTAGCCATAACGTGAGTACCGCCACAGAATTCAACTGATTCACCATATTTGATAACGCGTACTTCTTCGCCGTATTTCTCGCCGAAAAGAGCCATTGCGCCAAGTTCTTTAGCTTTTGCGATTGGCATTGCACGGTCTTCTTCAAGAAGGATGTTTTCTCTTACCATACGGTTAGCAAGAATTTCAGCCTGACGAAGTTCTTCATCTGTCACTTTCTGGAAGTGAGAGAAGTCGAAACGAAGTGAATCAGGAGAAACAAGCGAACCTTTCTGCTCAACATGAGCTCCAAGCACTCTTCTAAGCGCAAGGTGCAGAAGGTGAGTAGCAGTATGGTTGCATGCCGTAGCGATACGGTTTTCCTTGTTGATTTCAGCTTTGAAAGTAGCAGTTACGTCAGCAGGAAGTTTTGTAACTATATGTACGCTAAGATTATTCTCTTTTTTAGTGCTGATGATCTGTATTGTCTCTTCTTCGTTAGAAAGAGTTCCGGTATCTCCAACCTGACCACCGCTTTCAGCATAGAAAGGAGTCTTGTCAAGAACGATCTGAAAAAGAGTCTGATTTTTCTGTTTGATCTGACGGTAACGAAGGATCTCTGCGTCACACTCTGTCAGGTCGTATCCTACGAATTCAGGTTCACCGTCTCTTACCGAGATCCAGTCACCAGTTTCTGTAGCCGCTGCATTACGTGCACGCTCTTTCTGAGCCTGCATATTCTTGTCAAACTCATCTTTGTCAACGGTAAGACCGTTTTCTCTAAGGATAAGTTCTGTAAGGTCAAGAGGGAAACCGTATGTATCGTAAAGAACGAAAGCCACTTTTCCGTCAACAACGGATTTTCCTGCAGCTTTTGTTTCGTCCATCACTTTGTCAAGCATTTTGATACCTGTTTCAAGAGTGCGAAGGAAAGAATCTTCTTCTTCCTTGATCACTTTCATGATAAGGTCTTTCTGTGCTATAAGTTCAGGATAAGCGTCACCCATAGATTCGATAAGAACAGGGATCAGTTTATACATGAATGCATGTTTCTGATTAAGATATGTATATCCGTAACGTACTGCGCGGCGAAGGATACGACGTATCACATAACCTGCTTTAGCGTTTGATGGAAGCTGTCCGTCAGTGATAGAGAAAGCTATAGTACGGATGTGGTCGGCGATAACGCGCATAGCGATGTCATCCTGCTCGTTTTCTCCGTATTTAATGCCGGACATATCAGAGATAACTTTGATGATAGGCTGGAAAACATCAGTATCATAGTTTGATACTTTACCCTGGATAGCCATACAAAGACGCTCGAATCCCATACCGGTATCGATAACCTTAGCAGGAAGTCCTTCAAGAGAACCGTCGGCTTTGCGGTTGTACTGCATGAATACAAGGTTCCAGATTTCGATAACCTGAGGATTGCTTTCGTTTACAAGGGTACGGCCGTCAACTTTAGCTCTCTCCTCGTTAGAACGAAGGTCGATATGAACTTCAGAACAAGGACCGCAAGGACCTGTATCACCCATTTCCCAGAAATTGTCTTTTCTGTTACCGTTGATGATATGGCTTTCAGGAAGATGTTTCTCCCATATTGCGGCAGCTTCGTTGTCACGTTCAAGGTTTTCAGGAGCATAACCTTCGAATACCGTAGCGTAAAGACGGTCCGGATCAAGTTTAAGAACATCTACAAGGTATTCCCATGCCCAGTCAATAGCTTCCTGTTTGAAATAATCGCCGAAAGACCAGTTTCCAAGCATTTCGAACATTGTATGGTGGTAAGTGTCAAGACCTACTTCTTCCAGGTCATTGTGTTTACCGCTTACACGAAGACATTTTTGAGAATCCGCGACACGGGCGTATCTGATAGGGGCGTTCCCTAAGATTACGTCTTTAAACTGATTCATACCTGCATTGGTGAACATTAGTGTCGGGTCGTCTTTGATCACCATCGGAGCAGAAGGTACGATGTGATGTTGTTTCGACTCAAAGAATTGTTTGAATGATTCTCTGATCTCTTTTGCTGTAAGCATACTGTTATAATTAAAATTAAGTTTATTAATCTTTATATTAGTGTATAAAAAGTTTATACTTCGGTATAAAAATACATAATAAAACGGACAGCCGTGGCGACCCGTTTGATTTGTAGCTGAAAATCAGTTTGCAAAAATAATTCAAAATATTATTTTTGTAGTTAGTGAATAACTAAAAAATGAGTAAGAAAAGATATTATATATATAATTCTGAAACTGATACGTACGAACCGGTCATAATAAGCGGTAATAAAAGGGCACTTATAATTATAAACAGATTAGTAAGCGGAATTTTAGTCGGCGTCTGTCTTTTTGCAGTCTTAATGCATTTCTTCGGTTCTCCGAAAGAAAGAAAAATTTCAAAGGAAAGAGATTTACTTACGATAAAATACGATATCATGAGCAAGCGTCTTGATGAGGCTTTGCTTGTGCTTAACGATATGCGTCAGCGTGATGATAATCTTTATCGCGTGATACTTCAGGGTGATCCGATATCTCTTGAGACAAGAAAGGCTTCAATGGGACTTGCCAAATATGAGGATCTTATGAATCTTAAGGATGCCGATCTTGCTATCACAACTAATAAGAAGATGGACTATCTGCGTCGTCAGTTATATATACAGTCGAATTCCCTTGAGGAAATCACAGAGTTGTGTAAGACTCATGAGGACAAACTGAAAAAAATCCCGGCTATTCAGCCCGTATCAAATAAGGATCTTAAACAGACTGCATCCGGTTTTGGCTGGCGTGTCGATCCGATATATCAGACAAGACGTTTTCATCAGGGAATGGATTTCTCGGCACCTACCGGAACTCCTGTTTACGTAACCGGCGACGGAACGGTGAAAAAGGCCGGTTATGAACGCGGATATGGAAATGTGGTCTATATAGATCACGGTTACGGCTATGTGACGGTATATGCTCATCTTAGTAAGATCCTGATAAGAAAAGGGGCTAAAGTGACGCGTGGGATGGAGATTGCTCATGTCGGGAATACAGGTAAGTCAACCGGTCCGCATCTTCATTATGAAGTGCATTACAACGGTAATGTGATGAACCCGATGCATTATTATTTCCTTGATCTTTCGCCTGAGGAATATGAGGCGATGACAGAGATTGCCGATAATAACGGACTGATGTTCGACTGATAAGATCATTTTACTTTTTAATACCGAAAGTATGGAAAGAGAAAAACTTTATTATTCTATTGGCGAAGTAGCGAAGCATTTTAATATAAATGAATCGAATCTCAGATTCTGGGAAAAGGAATTCGATATTATTTCGCCGCGTAAAAATGCCAAGGGAACAAGGTTTTATACAAAAAAAGATATCGGGGATATCGCTCTTATATATCATCTTCTCAAAGAAAAGGGGATGACCATTCCCGGTGCGAGAAAGAAAATAAAAGAAAATAAGAATCTTGTGATCAAGAATTTCGAGATAATAGAAAAGTTGAAAGAGATCAGGCAGGAACTCCTGGATATTATCGAGGAAATGAAATGAAAAAATTTCCGCCTGATCACTGTCTTGATGACAGTGTCTGACGGAAATTTAAAGATGGATCAGTTTTAATTAACAATTTACCACCTGATTATAAATCTGCAAATAATACCCCATTGTTTTAATAACACGTTAGTATAGTAATTAAATATCATATCAATTGATTAATCTTTCATAACACCTTAAAATTGTCATAACACCTCATTGTTCTATTTTATTACATCTCATTATTACAATATATTTTTATTATATCTCAATTATCGAAATCGCATATCCTCCGCCGGGAGCACATTTTTGCGACAGTTTCGATTTGCTGCTTACTTTTATTTTTCTTATTGAGTAATCCTGAGGATTGTTTCTGTAATGAGCGTTCTTTCCGTCAGAATATATCGTAGCTTCATATTTCTTACCAGGAGTAAGGAAGTTGAAATTTATATCCGAAGTGTAGCCGTTTTCATCCACCGTGCATCCGACAAACCAGTTTTCACTGTTCTTGTCTTTTCTCGCTATAGTGATATAATCACCCGGTTCAGCTTCAAGAATCTTAGTGTCCTGCCAGTCAACGGGTACATCTTTGATAAAGTTGAACATGTCAGGGAAACGCTGATAGTTCTCGATGATATCGGCAGCCATCTGAAGCGGAGAATACATTGTCACGTACAGAGCAAGCTGACGAGCTATTGTCGTGTTAACCCATGATTTATTATCAGGAGATAGTTTTGAAAGGTCCTGTTCGAAGATTCCCGGAGTATAGTCCATCGGTCCTCCCATAAGTCTGGTGAAGGGCAGGATAGTGGTATGATCGGGATTGTTACCTCCGAATGATTCGTATTCCGTTCCTCTTGCCGACTCATTTCCTATAAGGTTCGGATAAGTTCTGCAAAGACCTGTAGGACGTACTGCCTCGTGAGCATTTACCATGATCTTATATTCAGCAGCTTTCTCAAGCACATATTGATAATGGTTTACCATCCATTGTCCGTAATGATATTCTCCGCGCGGAATAATATCGCCTACATATCCTGTTTTTACCGAATTATAGCCGTGTTCGACCATGAATCTGAATGCTTTGTCAAGATGACGTTCGTAATTTCTTGCAGATGCCGAAGTCTCATGGTGCATCATAAGTCTTACGCCTTTACTTTTGGCATATTCATTAAGATGGCAAACGTCGAAATCGGGATAAGGAGTTACGAAGTCAAAAACGAAATCCTTTGATTTACCGAACCAGTCTTCCCAGCCCACATTCCAGCCTTCTACAAGGATTGCGTCAAAGCCGTGCTCTGATGCGAAATCAATATATTTTTTCACATGATCGGTATTTGCGGCGTGACGGCCGTTAGGTTCGATCATATCGAATTTGGTCTCTCCGATCTTAACGGAGGGAAGATCACAATAAGACCAGGAACTTTTGTTTGTAATCATTTCCCACCATACTCCGATATATTTAACCGGTTTTATCCAGTCGGTATCTTCATAGGCGCATGGCTCGTTAAGATTCAGAATAAGTTTGGAAGAAAGCATCTCACGTGCATCATCGCTTACCATTACCGTTCTCCACGGTGTCTGGCACGGAGTCTGCATATAAGCCATATTGCCCTGCATATCCGGTGTAAGATGTGATTCGAAAATCATATTATTGTCATCAAAATCAAGCGACATACAAGAATAATCAATAAGAGCCGCTTCATGGATATTGATATAAAGACCGTCATCGCTTTTCATCTGAAGTGAAGTCTGTACTCCGGTTTCAGAAAAAGATGTCTGAGATGAATTCTGAGTAACAGCAGATGGCATCAGTCCACGTATTTCTGAAAGTTTAGATGTCATGGTGCTGTATTCCTGAGTGTCATAATCACCGGGAAGCCAGAATGCTTTATGATCGCCATTCATGGCAAACTGTGTTTTTTCCGCAGTAACTACAAAATAATTCAGGTTCTGCTGCTGAGGGAATTCATATCTGAATCCTAATCCGTCGTTATAAAGGCGGAAACGCAGAATCATATCTCTTTTTTCTTTCGCCTGATGAAGGGCTAATTCAAGTTCGTTGTAATTGTTTCTTATCTCACTAACCTCTCCCCATACAGGATGCCATACTTCATCGAAAGTGCTTCTGTTTACATTAGAAACAGTGAAGCCGTTCATCAGACTGATATTATTCTTACATTCAAGACCAAGTCCGGATTTTTTAACGACAGGTTTTCCTTTATAAGAAAGTTCATAAAAAGGTCTTCCGGTGTTGTCAAGTTCGACATTCAGTTTCAGAAGATTATCGGGAGAGGTGATCTCCTCTGCATTTATGGTAAAACTCATGGCAAGTGTAGCCAGAGCGAAAAAGTATGTTTTCATAAGAATAAAAGGATTTATTTAACTTCTATGATCATAGAGGTTTTTGATTTTACTTTTAACTCGCTGTCAAGTAGAACTTCGGAATCGTCGATAATATTCTTACCGTACTGATGATTGCCTATCATATTTGCAAATCTGGAAAGATCAAGATTCATATCTTTCGAATTGTTGTTTATAACGACCATCACTTTTTCTCCTTCATCATTATATCTGAAATAGACATAAAGATTGTCCTGTGGCAGATAATGTTTCGTCATTCCGGTATGAATAACAGAAGAGTTCTTTCTCCAGTTAAGAAGACGGCGGGTAAAGTCAAATACGTCGTTCTCTTCCGCTGTTCTTCCGGCTTCTGTGAAACAGCTACGGGCATCATCTTTCCATCCTCCGGGAAAATCTTTCCTGATATCGCCGTCGCCCAGCTCTTTTATACCGCTCATCATAATTTCTGTGCCATAATATATCTGAGGTATTCCTCTTACTGTGGAAAGAATCGAGAAAATCATCTTATAGTCATCGATATTATTGTCGATGGTACGCCATAACCTTTCCGTATCATGGTTGTCGGCAAAAAGAAGCAGATTATTCGGATCTGTATAAAGATAGTCACGTGTGAAGTTCTTGTAAATATGCATAATTCCAGATTCCCATCCCTGCTCTTCTTTTGTGAATACATTAAGGGCATCACATAAAGGAAAATCCATTACTGCCGGAAGTTCAGAGTTGAAGCCGTCTTTATTGAAAGCGTCTTTCTGCCAGTATGCCACTTCAAGAGGTTCATGCATCCATACTTCTCCGACTATATTAAGATTAGGATATTCGCCCATCACTCTTTTGTTGAAAGAAGTCATCGCATCCGGATAATTATAAGGATAAGTATCGATACGAAGTCCTGAAAGATCGGCAAACTCTATCCACCAGATGGAATTCTGAATCAGATAATCCATCAGCATCGGGTTTCTTTGGTTAAGATCAGCCATCGTAACATCAAACCATCCGCATGAATTCATCCTTCTGTCTTCTTCCGAAACATAAGGATCCTGAACGGTCCATACACGGAAATTACATCTTTCCTTTTCATGTACCCAGTCTTCAGTCGGACGGTCTTTTACCATATAGTGCTCTGTTGAGCAATGATTTGTTACGACATCCATTATTAACTTTATTCCTTTTTCTTTCGCTTTTTTCGAAAGATCACGATAATCATTGTTTGTTCCGTATCGCGGATCTATATTGTAGTAATCGCTTATGGCATATGTATGATAAGAATAGGTCGGAAGATTGTCTTCCATCATCGGAGTACTCCATAATGCCGTAAAACCAAGATCAGAAATATAACCTAGATTATCGCATATGCCTTTAATGTCACCTCCGTGACGGCCGTTGATGTCTTCACGATTTGCTCTCTCAAGCATTTTAGGATGAGAATCATTTGATGTATCACCGTTTGCGAATCTGTCAGGCATAAGAAGATATACGGCATCAGAGGAATCAAAGCCTTTCTTATCTTCACCGGCAGTCTCTCTTTTCAGAAGAGGGTAGTGGTAGGTAAGGATATTTTTCTTACCATCAGTTAGTTTCAGTGGCATATATCCGGGTTCCGCATCATCGCCGATCTCAACATAGATAAACAGATAGTTGGGGTTTTCAACCTTTTCGGTTCTGGAGATGTTAATGCCTGGATAATCTGTTTCTGGAGTAAAAGATGCGATATCTTTTCCGTAAAGACAGATCTGAAGCGATTTTTCATTCATTCCAATCCACCAGTTTGAAGGTTCTATTTTGGTAAGTTTTCCTTTGAGAAGCTTTTCTGAAGTGACTTTTCTGTTTATGTCATGTTTTTTGTCTGCTTTGAAAAAATCCTCAGTTGAGAAAAAAGATCCTTTTTGTTTTTCAGATGCTTTTCCCTCTGCGGGAAAAGCTCCTGAAAACATACTTACCGATAATGCGGCACCAAGTAAAATCTGTTTTTTATTATATTTCATATTCTGATTTTTACTTTTTATTTATCTGTCCCTAAAGAAAGACAGTTGCGGTTTTATCAAATATTTCAGATCAGCTCAGTATCAAAGGAGTGGAGGAAATAGGATATCTGCAGTTTTGCGTTTTTTTCGACCGGATATTCTCTTCCATTTATAAGAACATTGATCTTCTCACCTTCAATATTGTTGATCGTGATATCAATATGTCCGATATTCACTTCAAGAATATTTCCCCTGAAGTTAACTTTGAAGGAATAACTTCTCCATTGTGGCGGAATGGAAGGGCTGAAATACAGCATATCGTCTTTTACTCTCAATCCTCCGAAGCCTTCAACCACTGAAAGCCAGGAGCCGGCCATGGACGTTATATGAAGACCTTCATGAACTTCCTTATTATAGTCGTCAAGATCAAGTCTTGATGTTCTCAGATAAAGATCATATGCTTTTTCCGTATTGCTAATCTTGGATGCAATGACAGAGTGTACGCAGGCGGAAAGAGATGATTCATGAAGAGTACGCGATTCATAGAAATCAAAGTTTCTCTCTATGGTTTCATTATCATATTCATCTTCAAACATATATACTCCCTGCAGTACATCAGCCTGCTTGATAAAGCAGCTTCTCAGGATTCTGTCCCAGGACCAGTGCTGATTTATCGGTCTTTCTTTAGGGTCAAGATGTTCGGCAAGAACCTGTTTTTTATCCATATATCCGTCCTGCTGAAGGAAAATACCAAGCTCTTTATGCTCAGGAAGATAGATTTTCTCGATTATGTCTTTCCATCTTTCAGTTTCACGGGAGAAATCGAAATTCGTCTTTTCAAATATTTCTTCAAGTCGGTCTTTATCTGAATTTTCCACCTTGCATATAGCTTGCAGCGTATATTTAAGGCACCATGAAGCTAATTTATTTGTATACCAGTTATTATTTACATTGTTTTCATATTCATTAGGGCCGGTAACCCCAAGAATCATATATTTATCTTTATGTTCGCTTTTGTTGACGCGCTGACTCCAGAATCTTGAAATTCCTATAAGCACTTCAAGACCGTATTCATTAAGATAATTCTCATCCCCGGTGTATTTGATATATTTATATATTGCATAGGCGATTGCTCCGTTTCTGTGAATCTCTTCAAAAGTGATTTCCCATTCATTATGACACTCTTCGCCATTCATTGTTACCATAGGATAAAGAGCGGCACCGTTTTTGAAACCAAGTTTTTCGGCATTTTCAATGGCTTTCTGAAGATGATTATAACGATATACAAGGAGATTTCTGGCAATATCGTGAGAAGAAGTCACCGTGTAGAAAGGAAGACAGAAAGCTTCTGTGTCCCAGTATGTGCTGCCTCCGTATTTTTCGCCCGTGAAGCCTTTAGGGCCGATGTTAAGGCGTGAGTCTTCACCTGTATAAGTCTGTTTAAGCTGGAATATATTGAATCTTATTCCCTGTTGTGCTTCGGTATCGCCTTCTATTCTGATATCAGATTCTTTCCATATCTGTTTCCATTCATAAATATGTTCTGATTTCAGTTCAGTGTAACCTGCATATACCGCTTTCTGAAGGAAAAGTGATGTAGTTGGTTCGTATTCATCCTTAACATTAAGAGAATTTGTCAGGGATACATATTTTTTGAATTCTACGATATCACCTTCATTTACCTCAAGTGATATTCTGTTGCCTGCATAAGCCGGCGTTTTTACGTTATGGATATTTTCCGGTTCTATGTTTATATCATTTATACTTACTTCAAAGCATGTCATTATAGCTACTTTGAAAGCAGTTTTTTTAGTTTCGGCAAGCATGAATGATTTTCGACCGACACTTTTTGCATGAAGGATGTTCCAGAAATCTTCATTATAGTTGGAATCCTGATTCTTGACATTTCCGTCAATATAGCTTGTGAAAGATATAGTACCGCTTCCTTTAATCAGTCTTACTGAATATTTTATTGCTGCGATCTCTTTTCTTTTCATGCTTATGAAGCGTTCTGTCTTAACCTCGATTATATTGCCCTGTGAGTTCTCGGCAGTGAATTCGCGTTGAAGAATGCCTGATTTCATATTAAGTATTCTTCTGAAACTTAATATTTTCCATTTCGCAAGATCAAGCTGTTCGTCATTAAGTCTGACATCAATACCGTTCCAGTACGGAGCGTTAAGAACTTTGGCAAAATATTCGGGATAACCGTTTTTCCACCAGCCAACGCGTGTCTTATCTGTATAATATATTCCTCCAATATAGGTGCCCTGCAGTGATTTACCGGAATATGCTTCTTCAAAATTTGCGCGTTGCCCCATATATCCGTTTCCGATACTGAATATACTTTCGGAAGAAAGGTGATTTTTCTCTGAAAAATTATCTTCGATTATAAGCCATTCATCTGGTATAATATATCTGTTCATAGTGTTTTTCTTTAAAGTTTACTTAGATAAAAAATCAACACTGTGTTTTTTCTTTAATATTTTCCGTGTCGATTCTCTCGATTATTTTCTCAAGTTTACTGATATCGTCAAAACCGTTGATAATATATTCTGTCTTATCTTTCAGTTCCGGATTTCCGACTCCTATGCAATTGAATCCTCCGGCCTTAGCCGCTTCTATTCCGGCTATGGCATCTTCAAAAACTATACAGTCATTTGAATTCTTGTTAAGCATAGATGCCGCTTTAAGAAATACTTCCGGATCCGGTTTTGCTTTATTTACATTGTTTCCGTCTGCAATAGCATCAAAAAGAGATTCTATTTCCAGTTGACGGAGTATGGTCACTGCATTCTTGCTTGCAGAGCCGAGCGCTATCGAAACTCCTTTTTCTTTCAGTGAAATAATGAATCTTTCGACACCGGGTAAAAGATCTTCGGGTTTCAGTTTCATTATATATTCGAGATATATTTTGTTTTTTCTCTCTGCTATCTCACTTTTCCTTTCTTCGGAAAGATCAAGACTGCCTAAGGATAGAAGTATGTCAAGCGAGGCCATGCGGCTTACGCCTTTAAGTCTTTCATTGTCTTTTTCGGTAAATGTGATCTCAAGTTCTCCGGCTATCTCTTTCCATGCAAGAAAGTGATATTTTGCCGTGTCCACGATGACTCCGTCGAGATCAAATATGCAACATTGTGTCATTTCTGGTTCTTTTTTATTGAAGAGACGTGGCGGACCACGTCTCATTTGTGTTTTTTCAGAGACGCAGTATGCTACGTCTCATTTTTGTGTTTTTGCAGATACATGGCATGCCAGGTATCATTTAGCTGTTTCATTCCGAGACATAGCACACTACGTCTCTTTTCTGTTTTTACGGAGACGCGGAATCCCGCGTCTCTACGGCTTATATATTGATTGCCGTATTTCATTTAAGTAGATAGATTTTACACGGTAAGGATTCACTCCGTGTCTTAAGAAAGGTTCACTATATTGTCATTAGTCACATTTTTTTTTCCTGAGAATGCCTTAAATTCTACTACATCATCTTTATCCTCAACAAAAATCACGCTTGCAGAAGCCAGAATCAGACATATTCCTGCAATCACCAGTGCGTAAATTGCCTGGGAATCGAATACATTTTTGATAATCGGACCACCGATAATACCGTTGATAATCTGAGGTATGGTGATGAAGAAATTGAATATACCCATATAAACACCCATTTTCTTAGCCGGAAGCGCCCCTGCCAGAATAGCGTAAGGCATTGCAAGGATAGATCCCCATGCTATACCTACACCGATCATCGGTATGATAAGCATCATCGGGCTTGAGATAAAGAATATTGAGATAAGTGAAAGTCCGCCGACAAGAAGAGAGAATGAATGAGTTAGTTTTCTTCCGATCTTTCTTGCTATAAAAGGCAGCATCAGTGCATAAACAGCGGAAATGGCATTATATATACCGAAGATTATTCCTACCCAGTTTCCTGCATTCTGATAAGCAAGTGAACTGGTATCTCCGATAGGAGCGCCATAAATATGATGCGCGATAGCAGGTGTGGTGAAAACCCACATAGCAAACAATGCAAACCAGCTGAAGAATTGAACAACACCAAGCTGCTTCATTGTTTTCGGCATATTTTTTATATCGTGGAATACCTCTTTGAAACCATTGACTTTTTTAGCGTCTTTATTTTCCTCCTCTTCAGGCGGATATTCTTTTGTTTTGACAATAGTCCATATTACAGATAAGAATAATACTATAGCTCCGAAATAAAATGAATAGATTACATTTTCCGGTACTACTCCTGCCGGTGCTGTTTTCCCGATACCAAACCATTCAGCCATTGCGTAAGGAAGCCAGGAACCGATAACGGCGCCTATTCCTATCAGAAAAGTCTGAATAGAAAATCCCAGTGTTCGCTGTTCTCCCGGAAGCAGATCTCCCACAAGTGCACGGAAAGGTTCCATCGCAATATTGATGGAAGCATCCATCATCATCAGCATACCGCCTCCGATGAACATCGCCGGAATAACATTTGTAAGAAGCTGTGCATTTGGCATAAGTACCAGTGCAAGGGAAGTCAGTATCGCTCCTACAAGGAAGTAGGGACGGCGTCGGCCAAGGCGGCACCAGGTCTTATCGCTGAAATGTCCGATAATAGGCTGGGCTATCATGCCGGTCAGGGGAGCGGCAATCCAGAACCACGAAAGCTGCTCAACATCGGCTCCGAATGTCTGAAGTATACGGCTGGCATTCGCATTTTGAAGAGCGAAACCGAACTGTATTCCCAAAAATCCGAAACTCATATTCCAGATTTGCCAGAAACTTAATTTTAGTTTTGATTTCATAGGATATTATTCTTTTTGTAACGATCAAAAAAAAGAATAATCCTGAACATAGGAAGCATATAAAACCTTAGAAATTGTAAAAAAATAATATATCGTTCAGATAATATTTTTTTTAGATATTCTTTAAGGTAATATACCCTTTTGAGAAGTTGTAAAGAAATTGTATTGATTTTAGCCGGAACAAATATATGTCATAATTTTTTATCAAACAAACACCATTCTTTATGCTAAGTGTTTGTAACAGCGTTTTTTATACCGAAACAGGTTATAGCAAACGTTTGCAATTACTTATTTTTATGCGAAAAAATATTGCAATTTATAATGATTATAAATATTATTTCCCTCTTTTGTTCCTGCTTTTTTTGATTTAAATGATAAATTCTTAATAATTACAGACAGAGAAAAAACACTTTTTTATCGTTTTTTTATTTAATGAAATAAAAAAGCAACAGACAGTCATTATTTTCTGACCGTCTGTTGCCTTATAAAAATATATTATCAGAGTGATTATCTCATATTTCTTCTGATAA
>CAMTON010000087.1 GCA_947074105.1 uncultured Bacteroidales bacterium | reverse complement strand
ATATATATATTATAACTATCTGTATTTATGTATTATATAATAATCAATAAAAGATTTCGTTATTATATAGATACGATATATTAATCTTTTCCGTAATAAAAAATAAATGTCTGATACGGGAAATTTACTTCATTGATATATCTTCGCAACAGAAATAAACAAGTAAACAGAAATAAAATCTTATATGATAAAGACATTAAAAAAGATATCGTTTCTTCCCTTATTCATATATGGATTAGGAATGACGGTGAATGCTTCCGTCAGTGAAAATCCGAATTTAATTAATGATAATACAAATACTGCTGTTGAATCATCTGCAGCAGATAACTCCGTTTATGTTCAGGCTCCTGAAATCTCAGAGGCATCAAAAGAATTCGGTAATACTATAAAAAGATATTTTCATAATGCCGATAATATTTTCAAAGAAAAACTTTATCTGCATACCGATAAACCGTTTTACGGAGCAGGTGATAATATCTGGTATAAAGCATATCTTCTTAATGGGTTGACATATAGAGATAATTCTCCTACGAACTTTATCTACGTAGAATTATATAACCATAATGATTCGCTTATCGTAAGACAGAAGATAAGAAGAGATAATCAGAATTTTGCGGGAAATATTGAACTGCCGGCTGAAATACTTCCGGGAGATTATTATCTGCGCTCATATACAAGTTGGATGCAGAACTGGGATGCCGATTATTTCTATCAGAAGAATATAAGAATCGGTAATTCTATCGCAAAGAAACTGGAATCCAGAATAGAGTATAAGAAAGACGCGAAAAAGAATTATGTAGCCGAACTTACTATGCTTGAAGACGGAAAGCCTTTCGTCAACAAAAATATCAGTTATCAGGTAAGAAACAAAGATCGCGCCGTAGTGCGTAAAAGCGCCAAGACAACGAAAGAAGGAAAGATTATCGTTCCTCTTGATCAGCTAAAAGGAGTGGGAGGAGTATTTAATTTCGATCTTGATGATAAAATGTACAAGTATAAAAACAGTTATGTAATACCATCAGGCAAAGAAGATTTTGATGTTTCGTTCTTTCCGGAAGGAGGATCTCTTCTTGACGGAGTTGCTCAGAATGTAGCCTTTAAGGTGATAAATTCAGATGGACTTTCAGTCAAGGCTGCGGGTTATGTAATTGAAAACAATGATACAATAAGCGATATCGTGACGGAACATGACGGAATGGGAGTATTTTCTCTTTTCCCGTCTTCGGAAAATAAATATAAAGTCATAATGACAACCGAAGATAATATACGTCGTGAATTCTCTCTGCCACAGGTAGAAAAACAGGGAATGAATATAACTATTGCCCAGAACAGAGGTTTATTATTGTATAATATTCTGACAACGGAAGATACTCCGGTATCAGACCAGCTTTATCTTATAATCCAGACAAGAGGGAAAATGCTTTTGTCGATGCCTCTTAACAGCACTAATATGAGAGGACAATACAGTCTGAAGGATTTTCCGGAAGGAATAATTCACTTTTTAGTTGCTGACGGCAGGACAAAGAAACCTATAACAGAGAGACTTACTCTTGTTCAGAATAATGATCTGCACCAATGGGATATTTCTATGACAGCAAAAGAGCAGCGCAGAAGAAGTCATAATGCAATAACATTATCGGTAAAAGACAGCGAAGGAAATCCGTTACAGGGTAATTTCTCTGTTGCTCTTACAGATGCTGCTGTCGTAAGACCTGATTCTCTTGCCGAAAATATCCGTTCAAGCATTCTTATGAGTTCGGAACTTAAAGGATATATTGAAAATCCGGGATATTACTTCAGCAATACGGATGCTAAAAGCCGTAAATATGGAGAGCTTCTTATGATGACTCACGGATGGAGAAAATATGTAGATTTTGATTTTACAAAAATTCCGGATCAACCGGATAAACATTTTATCGAACAGGGACAGTATATAACAGGTTTAGTTAAAAATGCAACAGGTTCTACACCTCGCGAAGTAGGAGTAAGAGTCTGGTCACTTGAATCGGGTGCTAATTACCGTGATACGGTAAATGCCAGAGGAGAATTCTTTATTCAGGGAATTGAATTTGCCGACAGTACGAGATTCCGTATAAGGGCATCAAGATTCAGCGGAAAGGAATTACCGCTTCTTACAGTATATCCTGAGAGTCATTATTTTCCACGCGCATACAACAGAAATCCTTATAACTTCTTTAAAGAAGTGAATATGGACGATTATCTGCGCAACACACAGGATAAATATTACTATGAAGGAGGAATGAGAGTATATAATCTGAAAGAAGTAGAAGTAACAGCACGTAAAGAGGAACCCGGACGTAAAAGTGCTTATTCTCATATGGCGGAGTTTTCTATGACAGCTTCAAAACTTGAAGAAAGAATGGGATTATCTCTTATTCAGATTCTTCAGGAGTTCCCGGGTGTTTATTCCGAAGACGGAGAATATGTTAAGATTTCCGGCTCACAGGGATATCCCCTTATTCTTATCAATGATATCCAGTATACGGGAGAAGACGGACAGCAGCTTCTTCAGTTCACAGAGGTGCTGGACGTCGAAAGAATCGATATCCTTCGTAATGCAACTGCGGCAATATTCGGTAACGAGGGAGCAAACGGAGCTATCATCGTTACAATGAAAAGAGGAGCTTCAGTGGCTAAGAAAGATGAAGGTATTGTGACATTCATGCCTATGGGATATTCCAAGACTGCTAAGTTCTACGTTCCAAAATATGAAACACTGGAACAGATTCAGAACAATCTGCCTGATATGAGAACTACCATTCACTGGCAGCCTGTGGCACAGACTGATTCGGAAGGGAATATTGTGATAGAATACTATAATATTGATATTCCTGATAAAACACATCTTGAAGTTGAAGGAGTGACGACTAACGGTGCGATATGCCGATTTACGACGGAATTCTAACTGAAGTAAATATCATATTAATAGATAAAAACTATAACAGTTTTAAGTTTATATGTTTGTAAGACATCATATTTTCCGGATTGTTATGGACAGGAGTTGCCAGGTGGTTAAAGTTTTATGTACCGGAGATGTTAGTTGATACGTCTTTACGGAAGAAAGAACATATAGTGATTCTTCATTAAGTATTTCAGTAACGTGGCTTGACTCTTCCTTACAGGAGAATAAAAATATTATAAAATGTAATAAATAGGAGACGTGGACTACGTCTCTACAAAAGAAAGAAGACATTATAACGGGATTAAACCGCTTATAATGTCTTCTTTTTATTGCATTAAGATTAAATCAATGATATACTTTATATTCCCGGGATTAAATAAAGCATTTAAGTTTTAATGATCTATTCTCTTAAACTTACCATCCTTATCGAAAATAAGATCGACCTTACTGTCAAGTTCGATTTCATAACCATATGATTTCTTCTGAATTTCGATAATTCGGTTCTGAGAGTAATTTGCATTAACATAAGTTGTTATTGCATTAGGAACGATACCCGCCGGAATAGGAACTTTTTTAGAAGTCACTTCTTTCCATTCTCCCTTATCATTAAACTCTATTTTTGCGCCATTCTTAAAGTAAACTTCGTAATCCTTTTTGAATGTGTCATCGTCAATCTTCATATATGAAAATTGTTCATTTGCAAAATATTTGGTTATGAACTCTTTTCCTTTCTGAGGCAGTGCTTCATAATCCTGTACGATAATATCTTTAGCGCAAACCATAGTAAGCGAAGTCACGATAAAGAAAAGTGACAACAAAAACTTTTTCATAATCAATAAATTTAATTCAAATTAAAATCATATCATAATTACAACAATGCTGAAAGAAAAATGATTAAAGCATCATGTCAAAACACTTGAAAATCAGTGTTTATTATGAATATTTGTGTTTATTGAATATGAAACTGATCAATTACTATTCCCCGATCTATTTAATTTTTTCGTGATTATAAAATGATGAAAACCCGATAAATATGAATATTCAAGACTGAGACCGAAAAGATCTGCAATCGACTTTGATATGGAAAGTCCCAGACCGAAAGAATTACTGTTAGATGCGAATCTGTTATTATTGAAACGACTGAACATAGTATTTCTGTCAAGAGGTTTGTTTTCAGGATCACGGTTTATCACCTCTATTCTTTTATCACTAATGCTTATGGTGATCTCCCCTTCAGGAGGGGTATGTATGAAAGCATTCTTTATAAGATTGGAAATAAGAATCACGGCAAGATCCCTGTTGCAGTGACAGATAAATTCACCTTCGTAATCATTTTTCAGATTAATATCCTTATAAGAATATATTTCGGAAAGATCACCGGTAACCGATTCCGCAAGAGCATTGAAACTGACATCTGTCATATCTCCCGACTGTCCGTTATCTATTTTCATAAGCAGAAGAAGCGACTTATTAAGTTTCACGGTACGGTTAAGAGTTTCATAAATTTCTCCGACATGTTCTGCCTGAATATCATTTAGATTATCATCTTCAATCATCATTTCCAGTTTTCCCATGGCAATGGCAAGAGGAGTCTGAAGCTCATGAGAGGCATTCTCGATAAACTCTTTCTGACTCTGAAAAGCCTTTTCACTTTTGACTGCCATCTTAAAAGCCGCTGAGTTAAGTTCGTTATATTCCGAAACAGATGTGGGATTCGCAAGTTGAGGCACGGCTTTTCCCGGAACAATAGAATTAAGCCAGTCAAGAAGTCTGTAAATCGGAGTAAACGAACGTTTAAGAATAATCCTTGTACCTATAAAAGTAACTATAAGAAACAGGATATACATAATGAAAGTATAAAGCACGATCGCTTCCGTCAGATCCTCCTGTTCAAGAGTGGATATCATAAGCCTTAATTGATAATACTTCCCGTCATCCATTTTGAAAACCGTTTCAAGCACTCTGACAGGCTCGTCTTCATCCTCCATATCGACATATCTGGTAGAATTATAAAACTTATCCTTAAAGGAGACCTTCCCTTTTTTATCAGGCAGAGGCGTTACGGTATATGAAAGAATGGCCCCGTCATTATCCCTGATCATCTCCGGATCATTAAGAATCTGTTTAATGATAAGAGTCTTTTTATTCTTAAGAATATCATCTGTTTCATCTATCACCTCATTGAATATTGAGAAATAGAAAAACACTCCCCAGACAACAAACACCAGAGAGACGAAAACCGTGATCTTAAGAAAGATATTCTGAATCAGTTTCATAATTCTATTAATTTATATCCGAAACCGTAAACAGCTTTTATGTCTATATCGGCTCCTGCGTTTTTCAGTTTCTTCTTTACGTTTTTTATCTGCGAATATATGAAATCGAAATTATCAGCCTGATCTATATTATCACCCCATACCGATTCGATAAGAGTAAGTTTGTTGACTACACGTTCCGGATTGGAAAGGAAATAATAAAGAAGCGAAAACTCCTTTTTATTAAGCTCTACATCTTCACCCTTTACTGTAAGCCGGTGCGCATCGGGCCACATCTCTACATTACCGAAAGAAAGACTCATTTGCGTATTTCCCTCACGACGGCGCAGTATCGATTTTATCCTTGCCGACAGCTCCGAAAGATGAAACGGTTTGGCAAGATAATCGTCAGCTCCGAGATCAAGTCCCTTCACCTTATCATCCACAGAATCCTTAGCCGATACTATAAGTACGCTGACCTGCTTTTTTTCGTCCCTTATATAAGAAAGTATGTCGAGCCCGCTTCCCCCGGGCAGCATAATGTCGAGAACCACGCAATCGTAATCATAATCGTTGATCTTTTCAAGAGCAGAATTATAATCTTCAGCCGATTCAACGACGAACTTATCTTTTTTCAGTGTTTCACAAATCAGATTTCTCAGATCCGCTTCATCTTCTATTACAAGTATTTTCATTTTATCTCCTTTAATAAGTTATATATAAAGAGGTTCACAAAAACAAATATAATCTCTTTTTCATACCGGAAATAAGCAAAATAAGAATCGTTTCAAAAAATTTCAATTCTGACGATTTTTCCAGAATTTTTTCAGAATCACCCTTTTACTTTGCAGTATAAATAATAAACAAAGAAATTATAATATTAAAAACCAATAAGTTATGAAAAAGATATTATTTGCGGCATTATTAATGGCAACTTCATTTTCAATATTCGCCAATCCTGCTCAAACCACAGTTCAGTCTGCATCGACAGGTGTCGTGATAGAAGATCTTAAAGAGATACCGAAAAAATCAAGAGACTTTATAAGCCTTCATTTCGGCGACCTTAAGATATCGCACATTAAGACAGAAGGCAAATTCCTATGGCGTGAATATGACGTAATATTCACTAACGGAATGAAAGTGGAGTTCGATAATGAAGGCGACTGGAAAGAGATAAAATCAAAGAATGCCGTAATTCCGTCATCTGTCCTTCCGGTCGGGGTAAACCTTTATCTTGGCGAAAATTATACGGATAAAAAAATCAATAAGATAGAGGTGAAGAGATACGGATATGAAGTGAAACTTGATAAAGGGCCTGAACTTAAGTTCAATCAGACAGGCAATTTTATCGGATTTGATGATTAATAATCTAAAAACAGCAATATAGTTAAAATCATAATAATGAAAAGAAAAAGTTTTTTACTGGCAACCCTGATGTGTGCCTTTGTGGCTCTGTTCGCTTCATGCGATAAAGATGATGTTCGTCCTGAAGAAAAATTCACTATCGCCCTTAATACAAAATATCCCGGGGCAACTAACGTAAGCTGGGATAAAGAGGGAAATTATTACGTAGCCGACTGCTATATTTCCGGCATAGAATCTGAAATATGGTATGATAAGAGCGCGAACTGGGTAAGATCGGAATTCGATATTCCTTATGATCTTCTTCCAGAAACGATAAAAAATTCACTGCTTAGCTATGGTTACAGCCGTATCGACATCGATGATATCGACCTGATTTATGAAATCGGAAAAGATGAATACTATGATATCGATATCGACAGAGAAGATAAAGATATAACTATCTATATGAGCAAAGAGGGTGAGATGCTTGGGGGAAGACCCTGAAAAAACGCAGTGTTAATGATTGATTGAAATTTAATTTGTACTTAAGCTTAGAAGGGAGATTCGTGCGATATATTGCTCGGGTCTCCCTGACTTTTTGTTATATTTTTATAAATTCATAAAAGATGACCGAACGGCCTCTATACTAAGGTTAAAGTGTGAAACTTGCTAAAGAAACATTTATTTCTAACAACTTATTTTACTATTTTTGTTTTCTATGACAAAAAAACACCTTTAAAGCAAAAAGGATTCCACTACATTATGAATATTAAAGAAAAAGATACCCAGAAAAAGGGACGAAGTGCCGCTGGTTTTGCAGGAGATCTCTTCAATGAGATGACCGGAAGAAGCAGTAGTACAAAAAAACAGACTACCAATTCATCAACTAAAAGCAACGGCGCTGATAATTCCTCTACTTCCAAAGAAAAAAACAGAAAGACAGAACCCAAAAAGGAAGAAACAGATCACCGCGCGAAGCTGTCGGGCATTATGAAAAGTGAAATGACTCACTTTATCAGCGGTCTGATATTTTTCGTGATAGGAGTATTTCTTTTCATCTCCTTCTTTTCTTTTTTCTTCACAGGTGCGGAAGACCAGAGCAGCCTCGACAATCTTCCATTCTCTCAGCTTACCGATGTGAAAAACGAACTGAGCAACTGGGCCGGCTTCTTCGGAGCTTATATGGCCGAGCTCTTCATAAACCGCTGGTTCGGTATTTCATCTTTCCTTGTCAGCTTCATGGTCATTGCCACGGGGCTTAAACTTATGCGTGTACGAAACATCCATCTGTGGCAGATATATATTTATTCCCTTGTGCTGATGATATGGGGATCACTGTTTCTCGGATTCTTCTTTATCTCAGGATACAACGATTCGTTCCTTTATCTGGGAGGAAAGCACGGCTATTATATGAGCCTGCTTCTTCGTGCCAATATCGGATGGTTCGGAACTTTCCTTGTCATTTTCGCTTTTTTCATCATCATAGCGAGCTTCCTTTACAACCCTACCATTGAATATGTACGACGTGCGTTCAATATCGAACTTCCGCGTTTTACATTCCTTGCCGGACTTTTCAAACGTAAGGAACGGGTTGTTGAAGAAACTATATCAGAGGATGAGGCATTTAAAATCCCTGACGAACCGGTAGTTGAGGAATCTCAGGCCGAAGTAAAAGCCGAAGAAGTCGAAGAACCGCAGGAAGATATTATCCCTGTACTGACAGAAGAAGATCTTTCACCTTCATTTGAAGTTGTAGATACCGATATCGTTTCCGATATACCGGCTGAAAAAGTCGCACTTGCAGGCCTTGAACCGGTTGTGAGCATCAATGATCTTTACAGCCGTCGTTTCGCTTCGCCTGACGATAATATCAATAATCTTCCACATGATATGAATGCCGCTGTGGAAGACAATTATACTCTTGAGACAGATGATTATATCGTAGATACCGAAACAGGCGAGATTCTTGAAAATCAATTTACTCTTACCGACGAAACTGAAGAGGCTGATGACTCATGGAGCCGCATTGAAGATGTGGAAGATATTAACGAACCTGAAGAATATGAACCTGAACAGCCGTCTTATTCCGAAAAAGTCATAACTCCGGAACCTGTTGAACAGCCTGAAGAAGAACCTGAGGAAGAGCCTGCTCATAAAGAAGCCGAGTTTAAGGTAGATACCGGTCAGAAAGACGAAATCCTTGAGACTCCGGAAGATCAGCTTGGAGAATATGATCCGACACTTGATCTTTCTAATTATAAATTCCCTACGTTCAGCCTTCTTAATAAATATGACGGACAGGAGCGTATCGTAGATGAGGAGGAACAGAACGCCAACAAACGACGTATCGAAGAGACTCTTAACAACTACGGCATCGAAATCCAGTCTATCGTAGCTACGGTAGGACCAACGATCACTCTTTATGAGATCATCCCTAAGCAGGGAGTACGTATCTCAAAGATCAGAAATCTTGAAGATGATATCGCTCTTAGCCTTGCCGCTCTCGGAATACGTATCATTGCGCCTATTCCGGGCAAAGGAACTGTAGGTATCGAGGTGCCTAACAAAGACCCTCAGATGGTATCTATGTATTCTGTCATCGCTTCGCGTAAGTTCCAGGACTGTAAGTTCGATCTTCCCGTAGCGCTTGGAAAGACCATTACCAACGAGATATTTATGCTCGACCTTACCAAAATGCCTCATATCCTTGTAGCGGGTGCTACGGGTCAGGGTAAATCGGTAGGTCTTAACGCTATACTTACGTCGCTGCTGTATAAGAAACATCCTGCTCAGCTGAAATTCGTTCTTATCGACCCTAAGAAAGTCGAGTTCAATATCTATTCTCATATCGAGCAGCATTTCCTTGCAAAACTGCCTGATGAAGAGGAAGCGATCATCACCGATGTTACAAAAGTGGTGGCAACCCTTAATTCGATATGTAAGGAGATGGACGAACGTTATGATCTTCTTAAAGCAGCTTCGACAAGAAATATTAAGGAATATAACGCTAAATTCCAGGCTCGCCGTCTGAACCCTGAAAAGGGACATAAATATATGCCTTATATCGTTGTCGTAGTCGATGAGTTCGGTGATCTTATCATGACAGCCGGCAAGGAAGTCGAGCTTCCGATAGCGCGTATCGCTCAGCTTGCGCGTGCCGTCGGCATTCACATGATTATCGCCACACAGCGACCTTCAACCAATATCATCACAGGTATCATCAAAGCCAACTTCCCGGCGCGTATCGCCTTCCGTGTGTCTTCGATGATCGACTCAAGAACCATTCTTGATGCTTCGGGAGCAAATCAGCTTATCGGACGTGGTGATATGTTATTCTCTCAGGGAAGCGATATGGTCAGAATCCAGTGTGCCTTTGTCGATACTCCGGAAGTGGAACAGGTATGCGACTTTATCGGCGATCAGGTCGGCTATCCTACTGCATTCCTTCTTCCGGAATATGTGCCTGAAGGCTCTGAAGACTCAGGTGTCGGAGAGGTTGATCTGAGAAACCGCGATTCAATGTTTGAAGATGCCGCTCGTATGGTGATAGCTTCTCAGCAGGGATCCACATCTATGATTCAGCGTAAATTCTCTATCGGTTACAACCGTGCGGGAAGAATCATGGATCAGCTTGAGGCTGCCGGAATCGTCGGACCGTTTGAAGGAAGTAAGGCTCGTCAGGTACTTGTTATGGACGAAACTCATCTTCAGACAATTCTTGCCACATTGAAATAAATATTTCACTGAAAATTACGTTATTAAAAAATATACGGGAATGACCTTATTGTCTTTCCCGTTGTTTTATTATGATATAAACTGTTTGATTATGAAAAAATCACTGATATTTATAACAGCACTTGTAAGCATTTTCCTTTTTTCCACGACTCTGAAAGCTGCGGATGCGGGAGAGATTCTTAAGCAGGTGGCAGCGGAGCTCTCAAAGGGTGTCGAATCCGAATTTGTCGTTTCCTCGATTGTAGATAAGAAAACCGCAGAAGAGCAGTTTGCCGGGACTCTTATAATGAAAGGCGACAGATATATGCTCGACAGCCCCGGTCTTAAGATCTGGTACGACGGTGCCACACAATGGACCTATAATACCGATGACGATGAAGTGACTATAGCCGAAGTCTCTCCTGATGAGGAAAACAGCTTCAATATAATGTCGATAATCAATAATAAGGACAAATATGTGATTCATGACAAAGGGACGGAATCTCTGCTTGGGAAGAAATACCGAAAGATTGAGCTTCAGACACGTCATGACGAGAAAGATGTCGTTTTTAAGAAAGTCACTTTCCTTATCGGAAAAGACAATCTGCCTCACTCGCTTGCGGCGGAAACACGTCAGGGAGAAAATTATATCCTTATCTTTACAAAAACCGGGATGAATCTCAACATTAAAGATTCGGTTTTTGTTTTCCCGTCGGATGCGTTTAAGAATGCTTATATCAATGATTTGCGATAAATCATTATAAAAATATCATATATAAAACAAAATATTTAATATGGAACCAGAAAAAGTAAGATGTCTTATAATCGGATCAGGACCAGCCGGTTATACTGCCGCTATTTACGCAGCAAGAGCAAACCTTTCACCTGTTCTTTACGAAGGAATACAGCCCGGAGGACAGTTGACAACGACAACCGAGATTGAAAACTTCCCGGGTTATCCGAAAGGGACCACAGGTTTTGAGATGATGGAAGATCTGAAAAATCAGGCTCTTCGTTTCGGTACCGATATCCGTTTCGGTATCGTGACATCTGTTGAATTTTCTGCCGACGGTGACACACATAAAGTTACCGTTGATGAAAATAAAGTTATCGAAGCAAGCGCCGTAATCATCGCGACGGGTGCTACGGCTAAATATCTTGGTCTTGAAGATGAAGTGAAATATGCAGGGCAGGGAGTATCGGCATGTGCGACATGCGACGGATTCTTCTATCGTAAGAAAGTCGTTGCTGTCGTAGGAGGAGGAGATACAGCCTGTGAAGAAGCGGTATATCTTTCAAACCTTGCAAGCAAAGTATATATGATAGTTCGCCGTAATGTGCTTCGCGCTTCAAAAATCATGCAGGAAAGAGTTCTTAAAACCGAAAACATAGAAGTTCTCTGGGAAACTCAGACTGTTGGCCTTTTCGGTGACAACGGCGTAGAGGGAATGACTCTTGTTCGTAAGAAAGGGACACCTGAAGAGGAAATGGTTTCAGTGCCTATTGACGGCTTTTTCCTTGCTATCGGGCATAAACCTAACACTGATGTATTCGGCGATTATATCGAACTTGATGATCAGGGATATATCATTACTGACGGAACAACGACTAAAACCAACATCCCGGGTGTTTTTGCCGCAGGCGATGTTGCCGACCGTCATTACCGTCAGGCTGTCACGGCAGCCGGATCAGGTTGTAAAGCAGCAATCGACACCGAACGTTATCTTCTTGACGCAGGTAAATAAAATACTAAATAACGGCTTCTTTCGGAGCCGTTATTTTTTTGCCCGTATATTAAATATGAACTCTTTCCGATATCATATTCCCATTTTCATGTCCGGCAAAAGATAAGACCTTTTAAAAAAAAGACGTACAGTTATCATGTTGTCACTGTACAGTTGCGATATTAACACTGTACAGTTGTCATATTAACACTGTACATCTTTTTTATATAGTGTTGGTTCTAAAATAAAATCGATATCTATATCGCAATTCGCAAAGCTGTCATATTGTAAACTTCTTATGGCTTAACAGCATATCTGTCTTTATTTCCTGATATAAAAGATTAGTAAGTTTTTATAATAAAAACAGTAAAGAAAACTCTGATAATGAACTTTTTCTATTTACAAATGTATAGCAGTATAATCAAGGTTTAGATTAATTAAGTGGGTTCTTGGTAACCCTGATATTACGTTGATAAAGCTGATGAATAGAGAAAAGGATTTACCACATAACGGGATAAATCCTTTTCGTTATTTTTATTGCACCAATTCCGCGCGTACATTATAATTTTATCGTACCTGATCTTTTATATCGTACCCGTAGAGACGTGGCATACCACGTCTCCCGAAAAAATATAAGGCATGGCATATTGCAATTTTATGTAACACAATTAAATATTATGTAATAAATTATTTGACCCGATATGGCCTGAACTTACCTTCTGTTGAAGAAATAGAAGATAAGAATCCTGTATTGATAAGATATCATCTGAAAATAGAAAGTTATAATCAATGCAATGGCTGTAGTTTTATTATATTTGTAAATATATTATTAATTTAACAATAGTATTGCAAATATAATTATGCAGGTCCATGAAATATTTTACTTCACCATATATACAATATCATTACGTTCGTTTCTTTGCCATACTTATATTCCCGGTCCTGATAACGTCATGTAAAGAGAATAAAGAAATTGCTTCAAACGCTGAGCAAACTTATAGCATACATTTCAATAAATTAATTAATCCGAAGAATCTTCTTTCAGAAGATATGTTTGAGATCAGTGATATTATTTGTCCGGAAACAAACGATTCGGTATTAGTTTCCGATATTTCCAAATGTGTTTTTTTTGATGAAAAGATATATATAAAAGACCTGAGACATCAGTTCTTTATTTTCAGTAATGAAGGAAAGATTATAAAAAAAATATACGATAAAGGGAGAGGTCCGGGACAATATTCAGAAATAACCTGTTTTACATTATATAAGAATAATCTCTCATTTTTTGATTCAGAACTACATCGTTTTACAACTTACGATGCAAACGGCGAATTCATATTTCAGAAACAGATAAATACCCCTTTTGATGATTTTGAATATTATAATGACTCAATAATACTGTTAGGAGGTTCATATCGGGATGCTCCGGGAATGTTGTGTACATATAACCTGAACTCAGATAAGATAATCAATAGTTATTTTGAATATGAAGCGGAATTAGCATGTATAATCTTTCAGAATTTTACTGTTTATAAAGATGCGCGTTATTTTAAAAGCACTTATGGGCAGACCTTTTATGAGGTGATACGAAATGAAGAAGGAGAATATAACGTGCAACCGAAATACTATATTGATTTTAACAAGAATAATTTCGATAAGGAAAAAATGATTGATTTAAAAATTCCGGGTTTTGGATCGGCTGGCAAAGTTCCCGCTCATTATATGACAGAGATTAATCATTTCTTTGAAACAGATCAATTTATTTATATGAATGTTTCTTGTTATGATATTAATGAAGACGGATGTATAGATATTTATATATCTAAAATGACGGAAAAGATATATTATAATATCAAAACTGAAGAAAATGATAAAGGATATCTGAGTCCCTGCAATGTTGATTCCGAAAATAATTTTATAGCGACATTTAATCCGGAATCGCTTTCTGATTTTAATTCAGAAAGATTAAGTACGGAAATTAAAAATAAAATCAAAGATCTGAAAGACACGGATAATCCTGTAATAGTAAAATATAAATTATCAGAATGATATAT
>CAMTON010000086.1 GCA_947074105.1 uncultured Bacteroidales bacterium | reverse complement strand
GTCAGATTCTGATGTTTATATAAGATAACCTGACAAATAAAATATCCCGACAGCATGATTTATTTCTGATAAATCCCTATAAATGTTATTTTTGTCATAAACTGCGGTTTACTTATTTTACGACCATAAATACACAAATTCATATTATGCTGTCAGCCCGAAAAATTTCCTTTTTGATAAGAAATGTATCGCTGCTTATATTAATAAATATATTCACGGTAAACGCTATCGACCTCAACAACATACGCTTCGTTCAGAGTGAGGTGAATAATCTTTTGCCGAGCCGTACGATTTTTTCTTTAAATCATGATAAGAACGGTATGCTCTGGATCGGGACAAATTCCGGTCTTTCACGTTACGACGGCTATAATATCGAAACTTTCTATGTACGCAATAATCAGATATCAAGCGATGTGATCTATCGCAATTATCTTGATTCTAAAGGTCGTCTCTGGATATTGACTGAAGACGGCATAAACCAATATCATTACGACAGTGATTCTTTTACAATTTACATGAAAGGTGATGATAAACCGGTACGGGCAAACGCTATAGCAGAAAAAGAAGATACTCTTATACTGGGTACGAGCTCCGGGCTTTTCAGATATGATGAAACAAAAGATGAATTTGTTCTTTTTGATGTAAACGGAAAGACTTTCACTCATTACATCACAAGCATGGCTACCGATTCGAGATCCAACATATGGTTTGCCGAAGGTTGGAATATTTACTGCTATGATATAAATAAGAATATTCTTACAGACTACAGCCCGAAGATAAGAGAACTTCACGGAGGCGGTTATTTCAGAATAAATATCGATTCACGCGACCGGTTGTGGATTAATTTTCACGATTACAGTGTTGCCGTCTTTGATCCCGGGAAAGAAGACGAACTTGTTTTCCTTTATGACGATGAAGGCAATAAAATAAGGGAGTTCAAAGTTTTTGAAAAAGATGACAGCGAAAATGTATGGATAGGCTCTGACAACGGTATACATATTTTCAGCAGAGATCTCAAACTTGCCCGCCATATTGTAAGAAACATTTACGATGATACCAATATCAGCGATAACTCAATATATTCCATCTATAATGATAAAAGCGGAAATATATGGGTCGGGACTTATTTTGCCGCAATAAACCAGTATATAAGCGGATCCGACAACATTAAAATCTATTCTTTCGGCTATACTTCAAACCATCTTACCGGTAATGTGGTGCGACAGATCATAGAGGACAGAAAAGGGCGTATCTGGATTGCCATTGAAGACGGCGGTTTAAATATTCTTGATGGTGCGAGAATAGATAATATTGAGCTTTCTCATAAAGGAACGACAGTGGACAACGTACACACCCTGCTTCGCGACTCTAATGACGATATCTGGATCGGCACTTACGGCTATGGTCTGTATCATTATTCCGTGAGCAACGACCGCTTCTCATATTTTGAAGGATGCAGGGAAAAAATGATATACAGTCTGAAAGAAGATGATGAGGGAAATATATGGATCGGAACAACAACAGGAATTTTTGTAAAAAAGAAAAACTCCGCCCATTTTGAAAAAGGAGCCCACTGGACAAGGGATATGGACAGCAGATTCTGTTATTCACTCCTTCCCGACCGTGAAAAGGTTTGGATAGGGACTTTCTATGACGGCTTATATCTGCTTGACACCGAAAAAAACAGTCTCGAACGGATAAATACTTTTGACGTCGATGTAAAAACAGTATATATCATAACAAAAATCAAAGATGAGATATGGGTGGCATCCAATAACGGCGTACTTGTTTTCAACAGTTCCGCCGCTCTTGTGAGCCATTACTCCATCGAATCGGGACTGCCTTCAAATGAAATAAAAACCATTGTTGAAGACAACAACGGAACAATATGGATTACGACAAACAGCGGTCTGTGTTTTGTCGATAGTGAAACAAAAAGCATTGACCTTTATACTGATAAAGACGGACTTCCTGCCAATCAGTTTAATTTCAGTTCAGGATTTATATCCTCCGGCAATAAACTGTTTTTCGGTTCTTTCAACGGCATGATCTCTTTTTATCCTGACAACATCAAAAAGACTTACAACCGTTTCCCTATCATTCTTACATCTGTCAATGCGAGCGGCGAACATATCAAAGGCGATTATTCTTTAATGAAAAGACTTGACTTTTCTTTCGCACAGGCGCGCTCGATATATCTTGAATTTTCAGGTATGAATTATAAATATCTGAATAATACACGTTATAAATTCCGTCTTGACGGTGTGTATAATCAGTGGCAGGAAACAGGTAAGTCTCACCTTATTCAGTTTTACAATCTTAATCCGGGCAATTATACTCTTACTGTCGTTGCCGGAGCGGAAAATGAATGGGACTACGACAATGCGGCCACGATAGAGATAAACATACGTCCTCCGTTCTGGAGATCCCTACCTGCCTATATACTTTATGCCCTGATACTTCTTACGATAATGTATCTCGTATATCTGTATATGAATTTCAGGCTTACTATGAGAATGAAGCTTAAAGCGGAACGTGATAACCTTAAAAGAATTGAAGAGATGAATATGAAAAGAACGAACTTCTTCTCATACATCTCACATGACCTGCGTACGCCGCTAACCCTTATCATCTCACCTCTTCAGCAGCTTAGCCGCAGACATGAGCTTGACAATGATTCGGGAAAGAAAATATCTATCGCGCTTAACAATGCCAAAAAGATAAACAGCCTTATCGATCAGATGCTTCTGTTCAGCAAATCCGAAGACAGAAACGCCAGAATCACGGTTGCTGTTGCCGATATCCGCCAGACTGCTTTCGATATCATCTCAGGTTTTGAGTTTATAGCGAAAGAAAGAAAAATAGATTTCATATACGACCTTGACATAAAGAAGCAGCATGTATGCTATTCAGCGATATCAGTTGAAAGGATAATCTATAATCTGCTTTCAAATGCTCTTAAATTCACTCCGGAAGGAGGAACAATCAATCTTAATATAAGCGATTATACAGAAAACGGTGAAGACTTCATAAGATGTGAGGTGGCAGATACGGGCCGCGGTATTTCAGAGAATAAACTCGGTAATATATTCGAGAATTATTATCAGCTTAATCCGCGTGACGAGAAATCCGGTTACGGTCTGGGGCTTCCGCTTGTCAGAAATCTTATCACTCTTCATAAGGGCGACATCACGATAGAGAGCCGCGAAGGACAGGGAACGAAGATCTCATTCTTTATAAATGTTTCTAAAAGTGCTTTTGAAGAGACTGTTTCGGAAGAAGTCAATATCCGTGATTCAGAAGAGGTGATTTCTCTTATAGAAGAGCAGGAGGAAGTTGCCTCACCTTCCGAGGAGATAAGCGACGGTTCTCGAAACAAGATTCTTATCGTTGAGGATAATGTGGAACTTAACAATTATCTGAAAGATATTCTTTCTACATACTACAACGTAGATACCGCTTTCGATGGTGAAGAAGGATATGAAAAAGCTTCTGACGGAGATTTCGACCTTATCCTGTCTGATGTCATGATGCCGAAGATGGACGGCAATGAATTTGCCGCAAAGATAAAATCATCTGTAGCCACAAGCCATATACTTGTCATCCTGCTTAGCGCGAAAATCGAACCGGATGCCAAATCCGAAGGCTTCAGCAACGGAGCCGACGCTTATCTCTCGAAACCGTTCAATCCGGAAGATCTTCTTAAGATGATAGCCAATCTTCTTAAGACAAGAGATAATATTATCAACCGTTTCAAGGCTTCCGATGATACTCCCGTCGTACGTCTGGGAACGAGCAAAAAGGATGAAGAGTTTCTGAATAAGATAGAAAGTCTGATTTTCGACAATATTCAGAAAGAGAATTTCGGTATTGAAGAGATATGTGCCGAGATGAATGTCAGCCGCTCTCTGCTGTATCTTAAACTTAAGAAACTGACCGATTCTTCCGCTTCGGAGTTCATCAAGACTATAAAGATGAAAGAAGCAAAGAAGAGAATGATGGAGGGGCACAACGTGTCGGAAGCATCATATCTTGTAGGAATATATGATCCGAATTATTTCACAAAATGCTTTAAGAAGCAGTTCGGAATCGCTCCTTCGGAGTTTATCAAACAGATTTCGGCAATGGAAAAACAATGATTTAACCACTCTGCTTAAATATATAAATACGGCTTACGGAGTTTCATATTCCGTAAGCCGTATTATTTTGGGTAAACCCGCACGGTTGCGATATTAACACTGTACGGTGACAATATCGCAACCGTACAGTTGTCATATTGTCACTGAGCGTCTTTTTATATAACATCCTGCATTAAATAAGATTTTAAACGGATAATATTATACAGAAAGAGTTTATTCAGTAAAATGGATACAAATGTCGGTAATTTATATACAGTCAAAAAACTGAAGGTCAATAACTTTACAATACCAATAAATAACAAACACAGTTACCCTATGAAGAATTTATTATTGATATGTCTGTTATTATCACAGCTTTTGGTTCTGACTGCCTGTAATGATGACGAAAAAGACGAATTATATGAAGATAACATGCAGGAACAGCCTCAACCTGAGATTCCTTCAGAAGATGCAGATAAAGAAGAAGATAATGAACCTATGGGAAATAATATTATCAGATTAAAAATTGGCAGTCATAATCTTTCAGCAACGTTAGCAGACAATTCTTCGGCAACAGCACTGAAACAACTACTTGCGAACGGTGATATTACAATAGCAATGGAAGATTACGGCAACATGGAAAAAGTAGGCCCTCTTGGAACTAGTCTGCCAAGAAATGATGAAAGAATAACAACGGAGCCGGGAGATTTAATACTTTATCAGGGAAATTCCTTTGTTATTTATTATGCTCCCAATACATGGTCTTTTACCCGTTTAGGAAAGATAAATAATATCACTGCAGGTGAGCTTATTTCAATATTGGGCAGAGGAAACGTCAGCGTCACTTTATCTTTAGATTAATCGATATACAGGAGTTACTGCTTCTCTGTTGCTGCTTTCTCTTTTTTGAAGCCATAGCAGAGAGTCATTTAATATTTTACTCTATCTTCTCTTTAACAACAAAAGCGGACAAAAATGAATTTCATTTTCTGCCCGCTTTTTCTAAAAATACTATTCTATGTTTAATAAATTATTTAATGTGTCAAAGTTATTTTTCGTGATACCACATATCCTTTATCCGAAGAAAACATTACTATATATGACTGATGACACGGAAGTTTTTCAGCAGGTACCGACAGTTGGTTTTCAATTTTCTCTGAGAAAAGAAGCATTCCCGCCATATTGAAGATCTTTATCTTACCGGTACTGTCTTTTGTTCTGATATCAATAATTTCTTTTCCGGTATATACCTCAAGGGTATCATTGTTGATATGGGTTTCAATAGAATTTACAATATTCTCAGCCTTATAGCCGTATGCCCACATTCTGAAAAGACCGCCCGCATAATTGCCGCTTTTAGGAACGAATTTCACTACTGCGTTTTCTTTTCCGGAGATAAGACGGGCCGGCACACCGTATTCCACATTCTGGAATGAAGATGTATTCCATTTGCCAATTATATCTTCTGTAGCTACAACCTCATCGTTTACAATGATATCGAAACAACGCTGATGACTTTCATTACCCCAATATCTTACTTTAAGACTCATAGAATCTGACTGGTTTGTCGGAATGGTATACTGGATATATCCGTTATAGCAGTCTCTCCATGATTCGCCGTTATGTGTACCTGTAGATGAACCTGATATCTTATAATCGAAATTTCTTTCCGATGATACCGTGCCGGTATTGATATTGGCAAGTTCAGATACTTCGAAGTATTGTTTATTCTCTCTGTCATCTTTCATCAGACGGATATAATATACACCTCCCGCCGTATTGTTGGCTGTTGCGGCAAACTTAACATTGATTTTTTCTTTTCCTTTTGCTAGTTCGACAGGAATTTCATATTCAGCGTCACAGAAGTCTGACAACTGCCATTTTCCTGAAATGTTTTCTCTTACGATAGTCTCACCTTCAACGATAATATCGAATGTGCGGTTGCCTGTTTCATATCCCCAGTAAGTAACACGAAGTTTAAGAGATTCTTCTCCTTTAGTATTCATATCATAGCTGAACCATCCGCCGTTGCGTGCATCACGATAGAAGATATCTTTATATGTGCCGCTATAGGTCTCAACTCCCTGAAGATTGTGATCCGAATCAGGTTGCTGTTCTCCTGTTCCTATCTGGTCTACCGTAAGAGCTTCAAGAGCAAGTTTTTCTGCTTCCTCTTTTGCAAGCTGATCATAGATTGTCTGATATTCATCCTGTGTAAGCTGCATCCAGTACATCATATAGCGTGCATCATGAATTTCGCTGAAAGGCTGAAGTACAAGGTCTTTATATTCCTTATTATGATTTGATTCAAAAAGAGCCGGAGCGCGGAAAGTGAATTTTTCTCTGTCGACTACTTCTATCTTTTCAAGAATCGATTCTCTTGATGAAACGATTACAGGGGCTTCATTAAGTGCGTACAACTTTCCGTAAGCTATATGTCCCATGCGTGCTTCGCCTGCAAGAATATCATCAAGATCTTCCTCTCCTGTTTTTGCGGCAAGAAGTATAGGTCCGTGCATAAGAGCGACATATTCAGGCACGTTAGGAAGTTCAACGAAATGAGTAGTCATAGGAAGAGTAACGGTAACCTCATCATTGTTGCTCCATGTACGTTCTATTCTTATATATGATTCAGGTTGATTGTCGAATTCATATTTTTCGCCGTTGATAGTAACGGTTACATCTTTCGACCATTTAGGATATCTCAGGTTAAGTGCGAACGTCTCAGGTTTCGCAGCAGTGACAGATATAGACGAAGTCTCACTGTAAGGGAATGTCGTTGACTGAGTAAGAGTCACATCTTTCTCTTTCCAGCTAAGCTCAGATGCGATATAGAGATTTACGAAAAGATCATCATTATTGTGAGTATAGATAAATTGTCCGTATTTACCGTGATTCTCCATACCTGTGCCGACACAACACCACATTGCCTGATTTACCTGAGAGTAAACTCTGTAGTGGCATGGGCGGGCCGGAGTGAAATATACATATCCTCCGTGCTCAGGATGCTGCGTTGAAAGAATATGATTGAAAAGTGCCTGCTCATAGAAGTCGGCATATCTTGCATCCTGATCCAGACGGAAAAGATCTTCCGAAAGTTTCAGCATATTATATGTATTACATGATTCCGGACCTTCACGTGATGTTATATAGTCACCACATGCTGCAGGAGCTGTAAAGTGTTCGTTACGGCTGTTACCTCCCAGTGCAAGGGTTCTGTTTTCCACAACATCTTCCCAGAAGAATGTCGCTGCCGTACCGTAATTTGTAAGAGATTTGTCAAGTTCATAAACGCGCTGGAAACCGATTGCCTTTGGTACCTGAGTGTTGGCGTGAAGATTATTCAGGAAGTTAGGATCTTTTGCCGCACATCCGTTAAGGATAGATTTATGAGAGAATCTTTTTGCCGCATCAAGATATTTCTGTTCCCCAGTCCACTGATATGCATCGGCATAAGGTTCGTTCATTCCTCCGTGTTCGATATTAAGCATAGTTTCCATCTGTGCATCCGAAAGTTTTTCAGTTATCAGAACTCCCCAGTCACAAAGTTTAAGGAACATATCTTTTGCCTCTTCAATATCGGCATAAAGATATGCGTCACGAAGTCCCGCATATATCTTATGGATGTTATACCATGCCACCCAGCTCTGATTGTAAAGAGTGAAGTTTCCAGTTCTGAAACCGTTCCACATATTCTTACTGTTTGGAATACCACCCAGATAACCTATCATATGTGTTCCCTGAGTTTCGGAAGCATCCTGACATATTTTAAGTTCTTTGATCATCTGATCAAGACGAGTCTTAAGCATCTCCTTTTTTACCGGATCTTTAACTGCCGCATAATGTATGGCAAGTGCAGAAAGATAATGCCCCCCGATCTGTCCGGAAAGGTCGGCCCAGTTGTCAAAACCTACTGCTCCGTTGTCAAGTCCTGCCTCGCGATAGAAAGGCTGAAGCAGACGGTCCATATCATAACTCATAAGTACATCGATGTTAAGATCCATCGCGTCTTTGAATTTTCCGTCAAGAAGAGTTATGTCGTCAATAGAAAACTGGTCGTTGTAAAGTTTATCCTGCGCGGAAGTTTCATTGGCGCAGAAAAGCGAAAAAATAGTAAGCATCAGAGGTGATGCTTTTGTCAGCAGTGATTTCGGTCTTTTCATAATATTATCAAGTGTTAATTGTCTTAGGAGCATTCCTTTTATGGAATACTGCGTAAAATGTGTTTTTCATTGATATTGACTTACGATATATAAATCTATAATCTGTTTCATATCGCAAATTTCTGTGTTTTCTGATTTTATAAATAGAAATTATATTCAAAACATTAGCAATAATATTTATATATCATAATCTCCAATATACTAAATCGCTAATAATCAACACAAAAGACGAAACCTCAGACTTTTTAATCTTATTACGTATTAAAAAGCCTGAGGTTTCGTCTTTTATAAAAACTCTCAATTTTATTTTCAGGAAAGAGATTATCTTGTTCTTCTTACTGAACGTACCGGAGCAGAATAACTCGGTTCTTTTGTTCTTGAAGATGATGAAGAAGATGTTGCCTCCTTAGATCTCGGATTTGTGCGGCGCATTGCTTTTTCTTCATCATCTGAAGATGCGGCTGCCACCTGTTCTGTTTCTTCTTCTGCCTTAGCGGCTTTTTTATCTCCTTTTTTAGCAACAGGAGCAGGAGCCTCTTCTTTGATCCATAATGAAGCCTCGAAGTTCACAAGTTCGTTTTCAATCTTCTCCCTTGCCATTTTAAGAGAATCGGCATCAGGATAAAGCTGCATAAGAGTCTTGTTCTGAAGGTTCATTGTCTTATAGATTTCACCTTTATACTGGCGCATAACGAAGAAATCATCGTAGTTATATCTTAAAACATTATTCTCACCTTCCGACATGATCCTGTGATTGATAAGATAAGGTTTGATATGATCGTATTTGATCCAGAACATCGGATATTTTGTCACGTCAGCTCCGAAATCTCCTGAACGGTGAAGTACCGGACAGATAGCTTCTATGCTTGAGACAAGTTTTGAGCCTGTCTGATCAAAACTCCATTTCTCCTTAATGAAATAACTTCTTACTTCATTACAAGGGACATCGCTTTCGTCAACCTTATAGGTAACGACACCTCTTCCCTTTGGCTGAACTTCTTCATATATCACATAGAATTTATCAAGAACTTCTTTAGTGTTAAGCTCATATTTATCTGAGTAGATCTCACGTCCGTCAAGATATTCATAAGCTTTGACCTTGTTTTCCGCAATAAGCCCGAATATTATTCTGAAAAGATTTGTCTGTCCTTCCATTGGCTCCTCAGGAAAATATAGTGATGCGTTAGATCCCTGGAAAAGATCAAGTTCTCTGTAAATAGTACGTGACCATTGTGAACCGACATTCATACTCTGCGAAGATTCGATAAATGATTTCGCTCTTAAAGTAATGTCTGTTCCCTGCTGTGTCGCATTATTATCCTTAGGTGTGGCACGGCGTACCTGTGCAGAAAGAGATGTTGCGGCAAGCAACATACAAAGGATAAATATATTCTTGGATAAAGTCATAAACTTCGGTTTTATAAGCTCTTAATTAACTATTACTTCAATAGTGGATAATGTTCTTTCTACTCCGTCAGGGCCAACGGCTCTTACTTTTGATATATAGAAGCGTTTTCCTCTTGTCAGACGGCGGATAGATTCTTTCTGTCTTGAAGAGAATGAACTTCCGTCAGACAGTTCGGGAATAGCGTTACCCATAGAATCGAAAAATACCATTTCAAATGCAAGAACACGGAAACCCACGTTAAGCAGATCGTCGTCGATAGCCGCGCTTATTCCGTCTGCCTTAACAAGGAAAGCTTTAGGGAACGGTGCGCCGCCTTTGTATTTCTTTTCAACACCTTTTTCATCGGTATAGGCAATGAATGGCATAGGATCCGGAAGAGCACGCACTCTGAAAGGAGTGTTTGCCACAACCACAGAACGACCTTCACTTGAAGCTGTCACTGTAATTACAGATTCCTTACCTACTTCATTAGGTTTTGCTACCCAGCCGCTTCCTGTTCTTGTAAGCGTACCGTTGCTCATAGAAGCATTCATATTCGCAGTCGGAATGCCCGGAACCGAAATACTTACCGGATTGTCAATACCTGCATACATTACGTTCATCATTGTATTCGAAACTGTAGCTGTAGGTTCCTGAACAATATATGAAGTGTTGAAAGCAAGATTTTCTTTTGTTCCGTCAGGACGTGGTACTTCGATATAACCTTCAAGAGTCTGGATGCCTGTAGACGTAGCCAGCGTTTCGAAATAACCGTCATGGTTTTTAAGTCTTTCGCCGTTGATAAATATATCAGGACGTTGTGTAGAGTCAATAGCCGCAAGAACAATCTGTGCCGAGTATTTTGAACCTCTGATGATGCTTCTTGAGGAAGGGATCACAAAAGCGTTTATACTGTTTACGCGAAGGTCGCCCGCGTCGACTCTCACCATAAGTGATGATACCGCTTCAGCCTCAGCGTTTCTTACGTCGCTCTGAAGTTTTGTAAGAATAGTGATAGCTGCCGAAACAGGGATGTTCTCAAACATCGCACTTTCCCAGGTGTGAGCGTTTGAAGGCGAGTTTTCAGGAATATCAGTATTAAGATATCCGTTAAGAGCAGTTGCCTCTCTTTCGCCTATCATATCACTAAGCGTCACGCGATAGTTGTCGATAGCATTTCTCAGGGATTTTCCCTGACCCATTGCAGGAGACATCATGATGAAGTTTGTAGCCTCATTATTATCTCTGCGTTTTATATTATTTACATCGGCTTTCTTTCCGTCTGCCGTGCGAACAATCTTATATTTTAATGTATCAATGAATGAGTATAAAGAATCGGCATGCAGTCTGACCTGCTGAGCCTTATTATACCATTCAGAAGCTTTCTCAGGATTTGATTCTTTCAGGGATTCGAATTCTGAGTACAATTTCTGATTTCTCTCCATCGTACTTTTATTCGTCATCGAAAGACTGTCTTCCACATGTTTAAATCCATTGAGTACATCCGACGATACATTCATTGCAACCATTGCAAGGAATACAATGTACATAAGATTAATCATTTTCTGTCTTGGAGTCATTTGTCCGGATGCCATAGAAAAAAGGATTTTTATGTATTATCGTATGTTGTTTGGATTATTCATGTTCATTGTCATCGCCGTAAGCATTCTTTCGTATACCTGGTTCAGCTGAGAAAGATTAAGAGTCATTTTTTCAGTTTCCTGTCTGATCTTATAGCTGTCAAGAGATGAGTTCTCATAAAGCGATCTGATATTTGAAAGTCCGGAGTTAACCTTATCGATAGTGTCAAGCTGAGAACTTACGCTCTTAAGCTGAATTTCATAGATAGTGTTAAGACCGACGATGTTCTTATTAAGATTATCCATCTGCTGAATATAGTTTCCTGAGATATTAGAGATGTTTCCTGAATGATCTGTTATAGCGGAATAAGAATTAAGCAGTGTTTCAGATACTTTTGTAAGTGAATCAGTAGTAGCTTTAAGTCTTTCCATCTGTGTAACCATAGAGTTAAGCTGCTCGACATAAAGACCTGTAGCTTTTTCCAGCTGAGTATTATTAACCGAAAGGCCGTTGAATCCGGCAGGATTGAAAGATGAAGCATCAAAACCTGCAGGCATAGAAGCAAATCCCTGATTCATGTTCTGTACAGGTTCACCTGCCTGAGTGCCGTTAACGCCGAATGTTATCGGAGCATTTGATGGCATATTATTTCCTGCAACCTGACCTGCATTTATATTTGCTGCATTGCCAAGGTTCTGTAGGCTTTGGGCAAGATCTGCACTTTTAGCGTTTTCATCCTGAAGAACAGGGAAAATGCGTTCCCAGTGATAGTTTGTTGCAGGTTTGTCGAATGCGGACAGAGCAAAGATAAGAGCTTCCACGCCCATCCCTACACAAAGCATGACGTCTGCTCCGGGAAGATGGATGATTTTAAATAATGCTCCTACGATTACGATGGCAGCTCCAAAACTATAAGAGAAATTTAAGATACGCTGACCGTCATCGCTCGAAAAAAACTTTTCTACTCTGTTTTTAAAGCCTTTATTTTTTTCCATAATATTCTAAAGTATTTTTATTTCAGATTCAAATTTCAAGCTGCATGCTTTATCTTATGATAAACCTTACCGGGCTGCCGCTTTATTCAAATATTTTATTCTGTGTTTAATAATAGTTTTATCTTTTCTGAACCGAACGAGGGGCGTTGGTTGCGTTTTTACCGAATCCCATATATGTTCTCACACATCTGAAACCGATAAATGAGCGCTGTTCATTCTGATATTCCCATGTTCGTACATCGGAACGTACAAAGTGTTCAACGTCTTTCCAAGATCCTCCGCGTACCACCTTACGTTTCATCTGATAAGGATCTTCTTTTGCAGCGTTATATCTGAATTCAGGATTGATATCGGAAGTATTAAGGATTCCCGCTTCACTCCATGCTGTAGATGTCCATTCTGAAACGTTACCTGCCATATCAAAAAGGCCGAAGTTATTCGGAGTATAGGCTCCCACCGGCGATGTGATAAGGAAACCGTCTTTTGAGTAATTCCCTTCCCCGGGCTTGAAGTTGGCATTCATACAACCCTTTTCCGTTCTGGAAACATTTCCTTCCCACGGGAATTTATTTTCTGTTTTTCCTGCTCTTGCGGCATATTCCCATTCTGCTTCCGTAGGAAGTCTGAAAGGTTCAATATGCGGAGCTCCCTTCATATTGACTGAAGATTTCAGGAATTCCGTTCTCCATACACAGAAGGAACTTGCCTGTTCCCATGATATTCCGACTACAGGATAGTCGTCATATCCCGGATGAGAGAAATATAACCTTGCGTAAGGCTCATTATAAGCATTTGAGAAGTCATTGATCCATACCGTAGTATCAGGATAAACGTTTATTATATATGTATGAAGGAAATCATGTTCTCCTTCAAGAGGACGAATAATTGTTTCTTTTACAATTTTTCCGTCTTCATCGATGAACGCGGTATCTTTTGAAATAAGAACCACTTCATTAGGATCTACAATGACATCTGTATTATAAATACGTCTTGCCGGATCTACACGGTTTTTTCGCTGTGCATAGCCTGTATAGTCGAAGTTCTCATAACGGAAGTTAAGCTGAGATGCATCAAGTACCATTTTTCCCGAAATAGGGTCTTTACGGTAAACGCTCATAATAGCTCGTTCTTCATCTTCTGATGGTTTACGCCATGGAATTGCCTTGTTCCAGTTTAGATGTGGAGTTACAGGCTCGCCATATCTGTCTTCTTCAATTTTAAATGCTTCATTTCCTCCGTAAGCAGGATCAGCAAGTCTTTCACGGATAATAGAGTCTCTTACCCAATAAACGAACTGACGATATTTGGCATTACTTACTTCTTTTTCATCCATCCAGAAAGCATCTACACTGATACCTTTTGCCGGCTGTAGTCCGCCCCAAAGAGAGTCATTTTCCTGGCTGCCCATTTCAATGTTACCTCTTTTTACAAGCACCATTCCATAAGGCGTAGGTTCACTCCACACCCTTCCTCTTACACCTGTAAGCTCTCCGCCTCCTGAAGAAACGGGACCCGCACATGATGTCACGATAATTAATGTTATTAGTACAAAAAATATATGCTTCATATTTGATTATAATATTCGGATACTTTTATGTTTATTCTTACTCTTTCCGCCAAGATCTAATTTAATATTATAGGATGCAGATATTTCATGGCTGCCCCCTGAGCTTAATTTGGCTAATGCCGAAGTAGTTATATCATAAGAATATCCAACTCTGATACCTTTTAATTCAACACCCAGGTATATAATTACCGCATCTCCAAATCTGTAACCAAGTCCCCCGAAAAACATTTTGTTGAATGATAGATTGGCATTTATTTCTTCCTGCCAGAAAATCATATCTGTCTTCACAAGAAACGAGGTTTGTAATTCATATAACGGATTTCTTAATTCGATATTGTATCCCGCTGTCAAATAATATGTTCTTTCGAGTTTTATATAACTTTTTTCATCAAGTTCTATTTCCGGTGCAGAAAGATGAGCGACAGAAAATCCGGCATGAAGTCCTTTATACTGATAATAAGCA
>CAMTON010000085.1 GCA_947074105.1 uncultured Bacteroidales bacterium | reverse complement strand
GTAACCTTCTGATCCGTAGTCAGATGCTCTATTCAGTTGAGCTACGGAGCCATTTAATTTTTAAGCTCTTGTTTGTGACCTCGGAGGGGCTCGAACCCTCGACCCAATGATTAAGAGTCATTTGCTCTACCAGCTGAGCTACGAAGTCATCGTTTGGCTGCTATCGTTTTCCCGATTGCGTTGCAAAGGTAGTGCTTTTATTCATTCCTGCAATACCTTTGGATAAAAAAATTATATCATAAAAGCACTTAAACAGCGTTATTATTCGCTATAATGCTAATTAACAAAGAGTTTGCAACGCGAAAAAAAATCAAAAAAAAAATTCATTTTATTCGAAGAAATATATTTCGGAAGGATGACTTCTTTTCAAAGCGACAAGTTCTACATCTTTTCCAACTCTGATATTATTCTGCAATAAAGCATACTCTACCGTCTTAAAGGCAAGTTCCGGATGATTATTATCGCGACTAAGGTGGCAAAGGAAAATATATTTCATCTTCTCATGATAGATCTCTGTAAGAAATTCTGCACATTCTTTATTGCTCAGGTGACCATTAAGACCGATGATACGACTTTTAAGATGCGGAGGATAAGAACCGTGACGAAGCATTTCAAGATCATAGTTCGCTTCAATGATAAGATAATCGGCCATGCTCATGTATTTAGTCACCGATGAAGTGATATGACCAAGGTCGGTGGCAAAGCAGAATTTTATTCCGTGAAACTCGATATAATAGCCCACGTTGTCGGTTCCGTCGTGAGGTATCTCAAACGGAGTGATAGTGAAATCACGAAGCGTGGTAGGCTCATCTTTTTTTACTATTCTTTTGGACTGATAGATTTTCTGAGTCATACCATAATTCTTATTCATACCCCAGTGAACTTCTTCTGTGGTATAAACAGGAATGTTGTACTTTTCTCCCAGGACACCGGCCGATTTGATATGATCAGCATGATCGTGTGTTATGAAAAGCGCAAGGATATTCTCAAAAGCAAGACCGTAGTCCTTAAGAGTCTTTTTTATTGTTCTGACGCCGATACCGGCATCAATTAATATTCCGTAGGTATCCGTGCCGAGATAATAGCAGTTACCGCTACTACCGCTGGCAAGACTTAAAAAAGTTAATTTCATTATTGTTAATTTCTTATATTACAAAAATAATACGTAAAGGATATAATTTTCTATGATAAACCATATTTCACCTTTATGTTAAATATTATTTATAAATAAGAAAGATAGCAGGGACTTTTGGCAGATCGGGTTTAGCTTTTTTCCACTCCTGAAGAGTCATAGTGATGATTGATTCATCTTCACATGTAATATTCGAAGCGATACACAGACGGGTCTGTGGGCGACAGTTCTTAACCAGATCTTCAAGCATCTTATTATTACGGTAAGGAGTTTCTATAAATATCTGAGTCTGATTTTCAGAATATACACGAGTTTCAAGCTGTTTGATTTTTTTACCTCTTTCTCCTGCTTCAATCGGAAGGTATCCGTTGAATGCAAAACTCTGACCGTTGAAACCGCTACCCATCACAGACATCAATATTGACGAAGGACCTACAAGAGGAACTACTTTCATCTTCTGTTTCTGAGCTATGGCGACAACATCGGCTCCGGGATCGGCAATTGCAGGGCAACCGGCTTCTGAAATCACTCCTACAGATTCTCCTTTTTTCAAAGGATCGAGATATGTTGATACCTGTTCGGGAGACGTATGCTTATTAAGTTCATAAAACGTAAGATCGTCTATATTTATTGAAGAATCGACTTTTTTGAGAAAGCGTCTTGCCGATCTTATATTCTCCACAATAAAATGCCTTATTCCTTTAATGATTTCTGCATTATAATCAGGCAAAACTTTCGATATTTCCGTATCTCCGAGCGTTACGGGTATTAAATAGAGTGCAGTTTGCATATTTGTTTCTTATTTATGATGCGAAAGTAGTAAATTTGCGTCAAACTTATGTATATCAATGAAACTACCTCATTCTTTTATATCGACAATGCAGGAATTGCTCAAAGATGAATATCAGGATTTTGAGCAGGCGCTGGAACAGGAACCTTCGGTAAGCATCCGTGTAAATACTGAAAAAACCGATGCACCGGAGTCACTTAAGCATGTTCCGTGGTGCTCTACGGGATATTATCTTTCACAGCGTCCGGCATTCACTTTTGATCCGCGTTTTCATGCGGGCAATTATTATGTACAGGAGGCCTCATCAATGTTTCTTGAACAGATACTGGACAAATATGTTGATTCTCCGGTTAAATATCTTGATCTGTGTGCTGCTCCTGGCGGAAAAACCACTCTTGCAATAAGCGCATTGCCGGAGGGCAGTCTTGTAGTTGCTAATGAGATAGACCGCAAACGTTCGAATATCCTCAGCGAAAACATTACAAAATGGGGAAATCCTTTTACCGTGGTAACTAACAACAGTTCTGAAGATTTCATTCCACTTAAACATTTCTTTGATGTTATACTTTGTGATGTACCGTGTTCGGGTGAAGGTATGTTCAGAAAAGACGAAAACGCAATTTCGGAATGGTCGGATGCAAATGTTGAAAACTGCGTTGTACGTCAGAAACAGATAATTGACAATATAAATCATGCACTTACTCCGGGAGGTATCCTGATTTACTCGACCTGCACATACAATGTCAAAGAGAATGAACTGATGCTTGAATATATTTGTGAGACTATAGGCGCTGAAGTTCTTTCGGTAAATACCGATCCTGAATGGGGAATACATAAACCTCTTTACGGCGATAATCCGGCATATCGTTTTATGCCGCATACGACTAAAGGTGAAGGTCTTTTTATAGCCGTAATGCGCAAAAATGATGATGAAGAAGCTGAAGATCCTGACTACATAATCAGAAGCATCAATAAACAGGGTAGTAAGAAGGAGAAAAACAATGCTCCGAAAGTTCCCGATGCAGTTAAGAAGTATCTTCTTAAACCTGATAAATTTGAGTTTTCAGTTGCAGGCGATACTATAAAAGCAATACCGAAATCATATAGCGAAGAGTTTAAAGCATTATCGAAACTTCTGAAAATACAGAGTTCCGGTATTGAAATCGCTACTTTGAAAGGTAAAGACATCATTCCGGCTCATGCGCTTGCTCTTTCCACAATGCTTGACAAGCATGCTTTTGAAAAAGCAAATGTAGATCAGGATACAGCAATCTCATATCTTCGCAGAGAGGCAATATCACTTCCTGAAGGCACACCGAAAGGATATGTACTTGTTTGTTTCGAAGATTCACCAATAGGATGGGTTAAGAACATAGGCAACCGTTCGAATAATCTTTATCCTCAGGAATGGAGAATAAGGTCGGGATATACGCCTGAAAACATCTCATTTGAATTTTAGAAACACTTATAAATGAACGGAAAACGGATGAAAACATATTTCATCCGTTTTCCGTTTTTATTTTATTACCAGACTATTGATCTCTCTGTTTTTATAAATAATTTACATCTCGATTTTAACAATTAGGAATTTATAATTTATCAGAGCTTTTGTCGACTGTATCTTTGCAGAGAAGAAATAAACATCTTATTATCATTATGAATTTTCGTACAAAAACTTTTTTTGCTTTAATAGTATCATCAATGGCTATTTTGGGCAGTTGTGACAGAAAACCAAAGGAAGCAGAAATTACACTGCTTTACACAACAGACCTTCACGGTTCAGTGTTGCCTTATGATTTCAACAGAGACAAAAAAGCCGCGACAAGTCTTGCCAACGTAGCGACTTACGTTAAACAGGAACGTGAAAAGAATCAGAACGGCGTTCTGATTCTTGATGCAGGGGATTTCCTTCAGGGACAACCCTCTATATATTATTCAAATTTCGAGGACACTATAAGCCGACATCTGCAGGCACGTGTAATGGAGTTTATAGGATATGACGGTGCGACAGTGGGAAATCATGATATCGAACCGGGAGAGGATGTTTATGCACGCGTTCAGAAAGATTTCAATTTCCCATGGCTTGCAGCCAATGCAATAGACACACGAACAGGCGAACCTTTCTTTCAGCCTTACGCGGTATATAATAAAAACGGTATTAAAATTGCTGTCCTGGGCATGATAACTCCGAATATCCATGCATGGCTTCCTAAATATCTGTGGGAAAATCTTGAATTCGAAGATATGACGGAGTCTGCTCAGAAATGGATCCCTTATATTCAGAAAAATGAGAAACCGGATCTTATCATCGGACTTTTCCATTCAGGAAGCGATTATACGGTGGAAGGAAATACTATCGATACTCATAAGAATGAAAACGGAGGTATTCCGGCTGCTATGAAAGTCGATGGTTTCGATATCATCCTTCTGGGACATGATCACCAGGAAAAGGCGGAAGTGATAACCAATAATTTCGGAAACGAAGTTGTCGTTCTTGATGCTCAGACAGGAGCCCGTCTTGTAGGTCGTGCAGATATCAAACTTAAACGTAAAGGAAATAAGTATGAAAAAGAAATAACTCCTTCTCTTGTTGAGATGAAGAATGTCGCTGAAGATGCTGAGTTTATAGAAGCATTTGCCGCAGACGTAGATCTTATAAATGAATATGTGGACGCTCAGATCGGTATGATAAGTGATACTTTGAGAAGCGCGGATGCACTTTACGGCCCTTCTGAATTTATGGATCTTATCCATAATGCACAGCTTGCCGCTACCGGAGCCGAAGTTTCTTTCGCGGGAGTACTTTCAACTGACGCGGTTATTCCTACCGGAAAACTAAGCATGCGTAACCTGTTCACTCTCTATAAATATGAGAATCTTCTTTATACTATGTCACTGACAGGTCAGGAAATAAAAGATTTCCTTGAGTTCGGATTCGGAAGACAGTATAATCAGATGAAATCAACGTCAGACCACCTTCTGAATTTCAGAAAAGACGAAAACGGCAATCTTATTAAAAATCCGCGTTTCGGATATACATTCATGACTCCGTCTTTCAATTTTACTTCTGCCGCAGGGATAAAATATACGGTAGATGTAACAAAGCCTGTCGGAGAACGCGTAACTGTGATCTCGATGAGTGACGGTAAGCCTTTTGATCTTGATAAGAAATATGATGTCGCAGTAAATTCATATCAGGCAAGCGGCGGAGGAGGCTTCTTCGCTGAAGGTCTTGGTCTCTCAAAAGAGGAAACAGACGCAAGAGTTGTCAATGCTTCAAAGAAAGATGTACGTAAGTATATTGCTGATTATATCATTGCTCAGGGTATTATAAAACCAGTAAGCAGAAATGACTGGAAAGTGATTCCTGAGAATTATTTCAAATCGGGAAAAAAGAATGATATGAATCTTATGAATAAGAAATAAAAGAAAACATATTTCCTGAAATTAATAACGGCTGCAGACATCATCGTCTGCAGCCGTTTCACTTAATATAACCTCTTTCAAACACAACAAATTATCTGTTTGGTGTTTCCCATACTTTTGTTTTATCGCAATTAATGCTTAACGACTTATCTCCGCAGGTGATGATAAATTCACCCTCTTCAAGTCTCCATTTATTGTTATATCCCACAAAAGCAAGATCACTTCCTTTTATTCTTATATCAACTGTTTTTGTTTCTCCCGGATTCAAAGATATTTTCTCAAAACCGCGAAGTCGTTTATTATCCGGTGTAAGCGAAGCAATGACATCGGAAGAAAACAGAAGAACACTTTCTTTTCCTGCTACTTTCCCTTTGTTTGTAACGTCGACAGAGAAAATCAATTCATCATCAGCTCCGAAGTTTTTCTTATTCACTCTCAGATTATCATATCCATATTCAGTATAGCTTAACCCGAAACCGAAAGGCCACTGAATATCCATTACAGCGTCATAATTGTAGTTACCGTCCATCTGACCGATATTCTCACACTGTTTATAGTCATAAGTAGCTATTGAGTTAATCAGACGAGGATAAGTGAATGGCAGTTTTCCGCTGAAGTTCGCATCTCCCGAAAGAAGGTTCACAAGAGCATCTGCTCCGTAATTACCCGGAAGCATGACATTGACAACTGCTTTTGCAAGCGGTTCTATCTGATTGATGATACGCGGACGTCCCTGATTCAGAATCATAACAATAGGTTTGCCTGTTGTGGAAAGTGCTTTTACAAGTTCTTTCTGATTTCTTGAAATCGTAAGGTCGGAAAGATTTCCCGGTGTTTCACAATAAGAATTCTCTCCTATACAAACAACAATGACGTCAACATTAGCGGCAGCATCGACAGCTTTCTGAATCTCAGGATCTTCTTCCTCCCACCAAAGAGAAGTATTACATGATTTATAATCAACTCCCGGCTCATATACTACGTTTTCCGCTCCGAATTTATTGATAAATGATTTGTAAATTGTATTGTAATCAGCTGCGCAAAAATCAGCTTTATCACCCTGCCATGAATATGACCATCCTCCGTTAAGACATCTCATCGCATTCACATTAGGACCGGCAAGAAGTATTTTCTGTCCTTTATTCAAAGGAAGGATATTATCATTATTTTTCAGAAGAACCTCCGATTCCTCGGCTGCCTGAAGTGCTACGGCAGAAAACTCTTCGCTTCCGAATTTTTCATACGCCGTAATATCCCAGTATGGTTTGTCAAAAAGTCCGGTACGGTATTTAAGACGAAGGATTCTTGAAACCGCATCATCGATACGTGACATCGGAACCTCTCCTTCTTCAACAAGCTCTTTCAGATAATCGCAGAAACTTACTTCATAAGGAACCATAGACATATCTATACCGGCATTGATTGCGATTTTGATCGCTTCTTTTCTTGAACCTGCTATACGGTCGCGAAGATAAAGATTGTTTATATCAGCCCAGTCGGTAACTATCATACCGTCCCAGTTAAGATCCTCTTTAACCCATCCCGTAAGAAGATCCTTATTAGCATGGAAAGGCATACCGTTGTCAACGCCTGAGTTCACCATAAGAGAAAGAGCTCCCGCATTGATACATGCAAGGAAAGGAGCGAAATGTTTTTCTCTCAACTCTGTGCTCGGAATAGCCGAAGGAGTTCTGTCTTTACCGGATACCGGTACACCATATCCCATAAAATGCTTGATACACGCAGCTACATTATTAGGTCCAAGACGGTTTGGATTCTCTCCCTGAAAACCTTTAACCTGCGCAACCGCCATTTCAGCGTTCACATAACAATCCTCACCGAAGCTTTCCCACATTCTTGACCAGCGCGGATCACGTCCAAGATCCATAACGGGTGCATAATTCCACGGAATACATCCTGCTTTTGTTTCATAAGCCGAAATTTCAGAACATTCTCTTACAAGATCCCTGTTGAACGTGGCAGCCATATTTATTCCCTGTGGAAACATGGTTCCTCCGAGAGTATATGTAGTACCGTGAATCTGATCCACTCCGTATATATTAGGAATACCGATCTCTTTCATCGATTTATCCTGAATCACTTTTATAAGATCAGCCCATGTCTCTTTTGTCTGAGCGATACTTCTCGGAACATTAAGGAAAGATCCTACTTTATAGATTCTTACCATAGTATCGAGCTTTGCCTCGCATACCTTAAAGTCATCTACGGAGAAATCCGTTATCACGTCAATCGTTATCTCACACATCTGACCTATCTTTTCCTCAAGAGTCATCTTTTTAAGCTGTTTCTGTACTTTCTTTTCCAGTTTCGCATCAAAAGGAATCGCAGGAGGAACCTGAGCGTTAATACACGTAAGCGCATTTGCCGAAATAAATAGACTTATTAAAATTCTCTTCATAATATATTTCTGTTTTTCGATAATCTTTTACCAGTTGTCTGTCCTGAAAGGTATGACCGGCATATTATTATTACTTATAAGGTTTCCTATTTCAAAATCACGAAAACAATATCTCACCGCTACGGGCACTTTCACGTTATCTGAACTCAGGATCACGGTATTCCTGTTATAACTCAGCTCTGCATCGGCTGGATAAAACACTCTGTCTTCTCCCGCAATCTCAAAGCCTCTGATCTCTATCCACGGTGAAAGACCGTATTCGGCATTTTCAAAAAATATCTCAGCTTTGTTATCCGTAACTTTCATATTTTTATATCTGGCAAACTCACCGTTAATGCCTTTATGTCCGTAAACTTTACCAAGCGCCTGATATGCGAAACGGTTGCCGATTTCTCTCTTATTTCTCGGATGAATCTGCGGTTTTTCAAAAGAATATACAAGATCATTGGTACATACTATTCCGCTGTTCTCTATCATCACAGAGGCTTTTACCTGCTCCTCACGAAGCAGAGCCGCGTCTATTCCTCCGTTATATTCAAAAGGAGCTATCTCAGCCATAAAGAAAGGCAGTTCGCCAAGTCCCCACTCTTTACGCCAGAGCTCAACCATAGTCTTTAGCCTTTCCGAATATGAAGCCTTCATTCCAACGTTTGACTCTCCCTGATACCACAGAAAACCTTTAATGGTATAATTCTGCAGCGGTTTAAGCATTCCATTATACATTACGACAGGACTCATATATTCCCAGTATCCGCCTGGATTGTATACCTGTTCCTTTTTTAGATCTACGTCAGGATATCCTTTCACGATCTCTTCCGGCAGCCAACCTTCAACTCTCGATCCGCCCCAGCTACAATTGATTATCCCTACCGGCACGTCAAGCACCTTATTAAGCATCCTGGCAAAATAAAAACCTGTTGCGCTGAACCATGGTGAGTTTTCAGGGTTGGAAACTTTCCAGCTTCCGCGGCAACTGCTTTGCGGCGTCTGTGATCCCCGTCTTTCAACCGTTGCCATTCTCACTCCTTTAAGAAGGCCCGAAGTCGCGATATCTTCTGTTGAATTTTCTATCGGACAACCCCAGAAACCGTTAAGCGGCATCTCCATATTCGACTGACCCGAACAGAACCAAACCTCTCCTATAAGAATGTTCTCCAGACGAAGAGCTTCGCCGTCGCTGAACTCTATCTCATAAGGTTCATAACCCGCTTCAGGAGTATCAATACTGATCTCCCAATATCCTTTTGAATCTGATTTAGTTTTATACTTATTGTTATTCCAGGTCGGAACAACAGTGATTTCCTTATCCTTATCTGCTTCACCCCATAATTTCACTGTGGTGTTTTGTTGCAGAACCATATTGTCGCTTAAAATTTCGGGAAGCGACACTTTTGCATTAGAATTAAGACAAAATGATACGAAAACGCCAAGCATTACATACCTACTGCTACTCTTTATATTCATGTTTTTCAGGTTAATATCAGACATTTGAAATATCTATGCCACAAATCTATCCATAGTTAACTGATTTCATCCTTCATATTGATTCCTGAAACGGCCTTATTTGTTTTATGTAACATTTCATCCATCTTTTGAAACATTTTGTACCATAAAAAATATGACAGCTACATTTCAGATTAAAATAATGAAATAAAGTAAAGTCTGTAAAAGAATAGATATGATTCTCTTTCGCGAGATTATATTATTTTTTTAATACACTATAAAAGTTAATTAAAATTAAACAACTAATCCTTCGAGTAATTACTACTATAAATCTAGTAGTCATTACGAAAATATTAATACTTTCGTTTTATCAAAAGAAAAACACTATGAATAAGAAAGTAAAACTCACGCCAAAAGAGGAAGCCATAATGTCGATATTCTGGAAACACGGAGCTTTATTTGTAAAGGAAGTCATCGAACTTCTTAATGAAGATCCTCAGCCTCATTATAATACTATCGCAACATTCGTCAAAGGTCTTGAAGCTAAAGGGATGCTTTCCCGTCAGCAGTTCGGTAATACACATCGCTATTTTCCTATTGTATCCGAAGACGCTTACAGAGATAAAAGCGTAAAGGGGATTCTGAGCCGCTATTTCAACGGTTCCGGGAAAATGCTTCTTTCCAATCTTATAGAACAGGAGGAAATTTCGATTGATGAAATCAGAGATATACTTAAGGATATAGAGAAGGGAAAAAAGCAATAATCTTTTATCAGACCATATATCCCGGTTATAACAGACAACTCTTTTAATCAATAAAAAGAGAACGTAATATCATAAAAACATCTACAACCATGACACCTATATTAATATACCTTCTGAAGGTTGCATTCTCTCTTTCATTTGCAGCATTATTTTTCCATACATGTCTTAAAAAGGAAACCTACTTCAAAGCTGGTAAGATCACGATGTTTTCTCTTATAGTCATAAGCTGGTTCGTACCTTTCCTCAAAACTTCTATACTCTCATTCGAAAATATACAGGCCACAGTAAATGAACTTGATATTTTCATTGCCGACATTGCTGAAATTGAAGTGACAGGAAATGGTGTTGTCGAAAACAAATCATTAAATCTTTCACTGATCCTATTCTCTATATGGATAGCAGGCGTAATATTCAGGTTTTCAAAAATTATAATCTCACATATAAGGATCAGATCGATATTATATCAGGGATATGAAATAGAAAGAGGAAAACAAAGAATAATAGTGGGTTCTGAAAACATTTCATCTTTCAGTTATTTCAATACAATCTTTCTTTCAGCAAACGATTACAGCGAAAATAAAGAAAGCATTGTCACACATGAAAAAGCACATATAAAACTAAGACACTCTTATGAGATAATCTTTATTGAGATTATTCAGGCTCTGCAGTGGTTTAATCCTTTTGTATATATCCTGAAAAAAGATCTTATTGACATTCATGAATTCGAAGCAGACAATTATGTTCTGGGGAAAGGAATAGACTGCTATGAATATCAAAACTTATTAATAAAAAAAGCTGTCGGCACCGGCTCCTACACCCTGGCCAACAGCTTTAATCACAGTTCACTTAAAAAAAGAATCACTATGATGTTAAAACCAAAATCGAGTAAAAGCGCTTGGCTCAAACTTGTAGGTGTCATTCCTGTCACCTTAGTATCGTATTCTCTTTTTGCTTCACAAATAGAGAAAAGTGTAAACATTTCGAATGAAACCGAATTATTTCCTTTAACCGGAAATAGTGATAATCCGACTTCTTTAAACAAAGATAAAGAAGACACGTCAAAGACGGAAACTAATTTTGTTACAAGTTCTAAAACTAATTATGTTTCAACAAACGATTCGATTTATAACCAGCCGGAAGTTATGCCGGAATTCCCGGGAGGTGAGAATGCCTTGCTACATTATATAGCATCCTCGATGAAATATCCGGAAGAAGCTGTAAAAAATAAAATTGAGGGAAGAGTTATTGTTTCATTTATAGTTGAAAAGGATGGTAGTGTAGCAGATGTTAAAGTGGTTCGTCCTATAGATCCTCTTCTTGATAATGAAGCTGTGAGAGTAGTAAAAGATATGCCATTATGGACTCCGGGTACAGTAAAAGATGAAAAGGTAAGAGTGAAGTTTACTATTCCTATTTCTTTTAGATTAAAGAAGGAGAACACACAATCAAATACCAATAAGTAATTATCTTATCAGTTATAAATAATAATATAAAAAGGATATATAATAAATTTTTCGGGCTTCATGCTTTTGAGAAAAAGTTTGAAGCCTTTCTATTTTATATCTAAAAGAGATTTTTATTTCAAAAAAACGAAAACTTTTTACAGCTAAAAAAATGAAGAAACATTATATATTTTCTATCGTTTGTATAATATTAGGAACATACATCAGAGCTTATTCACAGTCGGAAAGCTATTCAGAATCAGAAGGAGGTATCCTATGGGAGATATCAAAAGATGGAAATGAGAAAAAATCATATCTTCTGGGAACTTTACATGGTTCATCAAAAACAGACATTGACTATACATATCTTGATACTTTACAGGTTTATAAAAAGATATTGGATTATGTTGATGCAATAGGAGTTGAATGCGATATTTCAGATTCGATATTTGAAAAATTTGCGGTTGAAGATATGCATAATTATATAAAACTTAAAAAATATCCTTCTTATGCATATCTGCCTGATAGTATAAACTCGTTTGCCTCAATATTTAAAGATACTGCACAATTTAATTTTGTAAACAATTTTATTTATGAGTTTAAGAAACAGGATAATATTCCATCTTTTAGTCATTATCAGTTAAAACCTGTTTTTATTATTAATTTGCTTAAGTTATATGGCAGAGGGGCAGAAAGTATAAAGGAAAAGAAGGAAAATAAAATGGTTATGGATTACGGTATAATTAATCATGCAAAGAGTATAAATAAACCGTTACTATACATGGAATCTACGTCATATCAATATAAATTAATCAAAAATTTGGATTCTATTTTGGTAACAATATTTGATATTCCGATGCAAGCAGAATATTTATATAAATATTGTAGGGATTACGAAAAAGAAAATGATTATACCAAAAAACTTAACGAATTGTATATTAAAGACGATTTGAATGGTATTGAATTAACACGTGAAAAATTTATTATGGAGGAAACAAAATTGATAAATCATCCCGGCTATACTGAAATAATTAATGAACTTCATTATGAGAGAAATTATAATTGGATACCGTTAATTAAAGAATATACAGAAAAAAGGTCATGTTTAATAGCTGTAGGTTTATTGCATTTGCCGGGTAAAAAAGGGTTAATAAATTTATTGCGTAAAGAAGGTTACAGGGTTGAACCTGTTGATTTGCATTCTTCTCAGATCAATAATCAGAAAGCAATAAAGGTTTCAACTCCAATTGCACAGGAACTGAAATAAATAAACTTATAGAAGAATCTCTATAAAGAAAAGGCAACATGAATATCGATAATCAAATATTCATGTTGCCTTACTTTTTGAAATTTAAATATACCATACAGACAACAAACTTATTATCTGAAGTTTTTATTAAACTCTGAAATGATATAATTATACTTTATAAATGAATCTGAGTTCTATTCTTCTTCTTCCGTTTTAATAAAACTTACATTCTCTACATGAGGCCCCACATAGATATCCGCCATATCTCCGGTGTGATACCATTTCGGTTTATCAGGCATCTCATCATGAATGATCCTACCGTTTATACGAAGATTTTCAAAACGGATATTTTTCACCTTTCTCTCTTCATTATAACCTTCAATTATTGATACAGCAGCCTTATCGCCGTTATACGATATATTCTTAAACAAAATATCCTCTATTCCCTGACCGGGTGCCGTACAATATTTTTCGTTATAGAATATACGCAGATTCACAAGCTGTCCCTGACGGAAATTCTCAACTCTTATATCTTCAAAACGAACGTTTCTTACAGTATTGTTATCACCTGCATTTATCGACATACATCCCTGATAGTTTATCTGCTTTTCTTTATGATCAAGAATATCGATATTTATATAATTCAGATTTTCCAGCACTTCCGGTTCTTTAGTATTACCGTGAATACCGATAAATATAGGATGAGCCACATCGGCCCATAAGGTAGAGTTCTGCATCGTGATATTACGACAACCTCCCGTATATTCAAATCTTGTTCCGTAAACCGTAGTGCAGTCATCGGAATTACGACAGAAAACGCCGTCATAAAGCACATTGCTGCTTGCGAAAACATTCATTCCGTCGCCCCATCCGTATGAGCTGATAGCTTTTACATTAGAAATTGTCACACCATCCGAACCTCCGACCGGGACCTGTGTAGTTATAATTCCGTCAACAAAAACATTTTTTGAATTACTTACACTCACTCCTGCACCTCGACCCTGAGGATGAATACGTCCCCTTCCGAAAATATTCACATTTTCAACATCACGTGCATAGATACAGCCGTAAACCACTGCTCCTCCCGCTATATACACTGTCTTACCAGACTCCACCATAAGCGAGTCGCCGGGAAGATTATGAACTCCTGGAGCAAAATATATAAGATTCTTATCTTTAAGTTTTTTGGGTTTATTCTTATCAACAGGATTTGCAAAAAGATGCAGATTATGAAAAATATCATCATTGACTTCAATCGAAAGATTTACAGGTCTGTCAAGAGTGAAAGTCATAGTATTATTGTCTATAGCAGGCAATATATCATAAGAGAGAGGACGTACCTTTCCGGTTTCTATATCTCCGTTATTAAAAGTGACAGAAACCTCAACCTCTCCTTCGAAATCAAAATATCCGAGAGATGCCTTTTCCACATGATGTCTTGTTCCTCTCACCTCATCAACTTTAACGGAATATGTATCCACTGTTTTCCACTCTTTTCCGGTCTCTCTTACCTTAACGGTAAAATCATTTTTCATCTCCACTCCTGTTGCCGGCGCAGGATAAACAGTCAGAGTGTTCTGTGAAAACAAAGTGTTTGCCGAAAGCGACAATATACATCCGATAAAAAGAAGTTTTTTTAGTTTCATGTTATAAGATCATTTTTTATAATTAGCATAATAACTTCGCCATGATCTCCTCCGGAAACAGGCTCATGCTTACAATACGTTTTATTAACGTCATACACTCAATTTCTTATAAAAAAGGAATGATGATAAAAATAAGGATATTTAGCGATTATAA
>CAMTON010000084.1 GCA_947074105.1 uncultured Bacteroidales bacterium | reverse complement strand
AACTAAAATAATCGTCAAATGTTTTTCCCTGCATCAATAACCTGAAATTATTATCGGTTATCATGACAGGTGTGATCCCGGCAAACAGTGAGAATCCGTCAGGAAGCGCCATTCTCAAACGGTAATTTGCAATTTCCTGGAAGTTGTCGAATCCTTTTATTATTATCATCGACAGTTCGCTGAATTTTACAAGTTCAAGGTCAAAATCCTTAATCATATAATTGCTGAAATTATATTTCGCTATCTCAAACAGCAGATTATTTGCATCGATAGAGTCGGTAGCAAAAGCAAGGACAAGAAGATGAGACGCATCATAATCAACCTTAAACTTATCTTCTGTCACCGAAGCCATCATCGTTGAGTCATTGCCAAGAGAAAGACGTGTATTCCAGATCATGCCTCTCACTCCCTCATTATCCTGCGCTATCATGCGTCCCTCTGAAATTCCTTTTATCATAAGACCCGCAAGCGGAGCCGTCTGACTTTCTGAATACAGTGCAGTAAGACTTTCAAGTGCCGATTTAAACGCATCATTGTCATTTTCTACCACATAAGCCAGGGCATGAAGGAAAAGGAAGTTAGGCATCAGCTTAGAAAGAGGCCATTTCGATACAACATATTCATAATTGGCATGCACCTGATACGTGTCGCCATCAAGATATGCCTGATAAGTATCTTCATACAGTTTGTTCTGCTTGCTGTCCATCTCTCTCAGATTACGGATAAAATCCGGATCTTTAAGAGCGATGCTGAAAGGTGATTCCGGGAAATGATTAAGAAGTTTCTGCTTGTATATATTTGCAGTAGCCTCATTTTCCATACGCATATACATCAGATAAATCTCATAATAGATATTCTGAAGATAAAGAGTCTCCGGATAACGGCGTTCCACGTCAAGGAATGTCTTAATCGCCAGAGGCAAATTCTCAAGCTGCTGATTGAAGATAGTCGCCATGTTATAAAGACCTTCTTCTATAATCTGATTGGAAACAGCTTTTTCATCATCGGTAAATGGAACCTGAGCAATATAATAGTCACGTTTTTTAGGATTCTCGACATCTTTGCTGTTGCCGCCTTTTTTATCCTCCGTCTGTTGTGTACCGGCTTCTGCCTGATTCTCAGATCCGGCGTCGTTGCTCTGATTTTCAGTTTCGTTTTCAGCAAAATAAGAGTCAGACTCAGTATCATCCATAAATATCTCCGACTTATCACGACGGCGCCAGTTATCTTCAGGTTTTCTTGCTCCCCATTTTCTCTGGAAGTCATTCTTCCCGTTTGATACAAGCTGTGTATTGAAGAAATACCATGACTTATCGTTTGATATCACAGGAGTGTTTGTCGCGGCTGCATCTGCGCCTGCAGGAGGTGTATAATTCCCCTTTTTCTGATCATATAATTCTTTTCTCTGTCTTTCGATCTCTTCTTTTTCCCTTTTGATAATATCTGCTATGATATTGTCAAATACTTTATTTCTTGCTTCTTCCGTCATATCCGCAAGACGAAGCAGAGAGTCCTGAAGCTGAACGCTTTCGGCATGAGTGGAAAGATTGTCAAGTACCTGAGAAAGATGGCTGATACGTTCATATTCCTTATGCTCTTTAGGCAGAATACTTACTGCCGTAGAATATGCAGGCTGTGCCTTAATGTAATCCTCGGTAGCAAAACACAGATCACCGAGAGCTATTGCTGCTACACACTTTTCCATTCCGGAACGTGTACTTTTATCAAGTGCCAGGGTATAAAAACCTTTAGCCTTTACAGTATCGGCCTGATTAAGATAAAGATTTCCTTTGGCATAATATATCTGGTCAAGGTATTCCTTATTTCTTGAATCTCTCAAAAGCTTATCAAGCTTTTTGTCGATATTCTTATAATTGACATTGCCCATCACCTCCGTTTGACTGATACGCGCGTTAAACATAGTGCGATAGTCGGGATTTGACTTGATAACATCGCCATAATATTTATAAGCTTTTGCCTGATCGCCGCTTTCTGAATATATCTGAGCAAGAAGATATTTCATTCTGATCTTCTGGCTCTTGTTTTTTTCAGATTTTAATGCAGTTTCAAGAAACGGCGCGGCAGAAGGAAGCTCCCCTTTTTTAAGAAGGAAACCGGCCATTGCGTTATCATAAAGTTTCTGTTGAGAAGGCGGAACCTCCTTTATCTTTGTCAGAATATTTTCCGCTTCATAGATCCAGCCCATTTCGGTATAACATTTGGACATCCACAGGTTACATTCGAATTTAGTTTCCTCAAGCCATGGAAAATGACGCGTAGTATACAGGAAAGTGGAGTATGCTCCGAGAAAATCACCTTTGTAATATTGTGATTTTCCAAGCAGAAGCCATGCATTATGCAGAAACGGATTAAATTCAGTGCGTTTAAGAAATGCCTTATATTCAGGATCTCCCGCTTTTCGCGGATTTCTTACAGGTCGCTTGGAAATAGAAAATTCACGGATACATTTCTGGCTCTTTTCAATTGCGCGGTCGAATGCTGCCGAACCGCCCTTGCCGTCCTTATCAGCAAGCGAACTGACCGGATGCATGAATATCATCTCGGAATAATTGTCCTGATAACTATCCTCGAAACCCTTTAACGCCTCTTTATATGCCTCATTACCATTGAAATATGTATTATATCTTGTAGTGAAGGCTTTATATTTACGGACTGCGGCAGTATTTTTCTTCATCGCGCATCCGCCGAACATAAACAGCGTTAAAATCAGAATGAATATTTTAGAAAAAATCTTATACAAGAGTCCTTTTATTATTTAGTATGTATTTATACTTATTTATTACGAAATAATCCGCTTTTTATTGTTTGGAGGCTATCGTTTTATTAGCTATAAAAAGAGCTAATTTTGCTGAAATAAAGATAACCGAGAGAATAAGTACTATGCATGCACCTGCAGGCACATTAAGAAAATATGAGATGAAAAGCCCTCCGGTACAAGCGAATACGGAGATTAAAACAGACGAAAATATGATTTTTATATAATCATTGAAGAATATATTCGATATTATCTGAGGCAGGGTAAGTACCGACATAAGCAGCACAATACCTATCATTCTTATGGAAAGCACTATACCTATCGCTATGAATGTAAGCATGACGTACTCTATCAGTTTGACAGGCAGACGGTTGACTTTCGAAAACTCCGCGTCAAAGGCTATGAATATTATCGGCCGTATAAATATATAGCTGAACACCATAAGTAAAAGACAGAAACCGGAAAACCATATCAGATCGCTTTGAGTGATTGTCAGGATATTGCCGAAAAGAAATTCCGTAAGACTGGGGGTGAAGCCCGGGCTCATAAAGATGAAAATAATACCAAGAGCCATACCAAGTGCCCAAAAAGCTGCTATTGCAGAATCTTCTCTCACTTTGTAACGGGAGGAGAGTATTTCAACACCGAAGGCCGACGCTACTGAAAATATTATTGCTGTAATCACCGGATTTATGCCCAGGAAGAACCCTAAGCCAAGACCTCCGAATGAGGCATGTGTTATTCCGCCGCTTATAAACACCAATCTGCGTGTAACGATATATGTACCGAGAATACCGCAGCATATACTGATAAGTACCGCGCCTATAAGGGCATTCTGAAAAAACGTATATCTTAATATCTCAACCATAATAAGTTCTTATTCCTTTTTATATTACCGATCATAAGACTGTCTTTTGTGAAACCCGTACAGTTGCGATATTGCAACTGTACGGTGATAATATGACAACCGTACACTGATAATATGACAACCGTACGGTTGCAGTTAAATTATTTCGGGAAATTAAAAAATTATATTCAAATAAAACCCCGCTTCCTGAAATTTAATCCGGAAAGCGGGGTGATAAATATATTTAAAAGCATATTAGTGATGCTCTCTTCTTTCTCTCATTACAAGCAGGACTTCTTCCTTTATCTCATAGGGTAGTTCTATCTGGCGAAGCTGAAGGCTTCTTACCCATCCCGCAATGTCGACTTCCTGCAAAGTATAGAAGATTTCGCGAAATTCTTCGACATCATCTTCCGTATAAGTCGCAGGATCAAGAGCCACAAAACGGTCGAGATCTTCATCATCATAATATTCAATATCTTTGCTGACAGCTGCAAGAAGTGAATCCTTTTCACATGTTGAATGTTCTCCGCAACATTCTTCCTCTTCAATTAATGGCGCCTCAGGTTCTTCTACCGCTTTGCCTTCTCTGACAGCTTTTTCATGAAGACGTTGTTGAATATAGCCGAATATCGCAGTAAACATTCCGAGTAAACAAAGAGCCAAAATAATTATCCACATAGTAAATTATATATTTTCAAAAATTATTCTTCAGTAAGGATAAATCCGGCCTTGCGCAGATCATCCCAGTAACGGGGATATGACTTGCTTACAACTCCGGGGTGATTGATATAAAGATTGCTGAATCTGAAAGCAGCGGGTGCGAAAGCCATTGCCATACGATGATCCTCATAAGTATCGATCACCGGTTTTTTACAAGGTTCGGTTTTTGTTCCGTCCCATTCCATTACAGAGTCATCTATATCGCGCACCACATAACCCAGTTTCAGAAGTTCCTTTTTCAGAGCTTCAATACGGTCGGTCTCTTTGATCTTAAGTGTCTGAAGACCTTCAAAACGGAATCTGGTGTCAGTCAGTGCACAGCATACCACAAGCGTCTGCGCCAGATCCGGCTGGCCCGAAAGATCAATATGATATACGAAATCTTCGTTTTTATTCCTTAGAGCCTCGTTATAAACAAGAGTCACTTCATCATTATTATAAACCGTATCGATACCAAGCGGTTTAAAATAGTCGGCTATTTTGCTGTCGCCCTGCAGGCTCTCTTTCTTCAGGCCCTTAAGAGTGAATCCCGTGCCCGAGAGAACGGCAATCTCATACCAGTATGAAGCCGCCGACCAGTCAGATTCCACGAAATAGTCGGTTTCCCGATATGACTGTGGAGCTATCGTTATCTTATTGTCTGTCCAGGTGCTTTCTATTCCGAAACTCTTCATCATTGACAGAGTCATCTTTATATATGGCACAGAGATCACGTTGCCGGTAAGGTTGATTGTCAGACCGTCGCGCATCGTCGGTCCTATCATAAGCAGAGCTGAAATAAACTGGGAGCTTATACCTCCGTTAAGTTCTATCTCTCCGCCTTTCAGGGCACGTCCCGTGATTTTAAGAGGCGGATATCCTTCTTTTTCCAGATATTCGATATTTGCCCCGACCTCTCTAAGCGCATTTACAAGAGTACCTATCGGACGGTTTTTCATTCGTTCGCTTCCCGTTATTTCCCAGACACCCGCAATTTTTGACAGATACGCGGTAAGAAATCTCATGGAAGTGCCTGCTGCGCCTATGTCAAACACCGCAGAGTCGGAGTTGAAGGCGTTGATCATCACACGTGTATCATCACAATCCGACAGATTATGAGGCAGCTCCGGAGTATAACTTAATGCGTTGAGAATTATGGCTCTGTTGCTTATGCTTTTCGAAGAAGGAAGTCCTATCGAAATATTTTCGCAGTGAGCCGGGGCAGTAACCTTGTATTTCATATTTGATTATGATATTGTTAATGAGCGTACAAAAATAATACAAACCGCTGTATAATGTCTTCAAAATTATTTTTAATCTGCATATCTCTGCCACAAAGAAATAAAATGACAAGAAGTAAATTCTTAATAATATTTATAAATATTTTTCTTAAATAGCTCATTCATAGTTAATAATTAGATTTTAAATGAAAATATAAATCCGAACAATTGATAATGTGTAATGTTTTTAGTTTTAAATAAGAAGACAGTAAATTTTAATAAAGAAATTGTCATTTGGCATATAACGAAAAAACTCTTGTTTATGCAAAAACATAGATTACTCAATAACGGAAATTACTTATGGAAAAGCATAGTCGTATCTATTGTGATCGCAGCGGCTTTTTCATTTCTGCCCGGATGTAAAAAGACAGAGCAGACAGCTACGTTTATCCGCCCTGTAAGGGTCGATACTGTGAAGCTGGACAACAAGATCATTAATAATTATTCGGGAATTGTTGATGCGGCAAAATATGCCAATCTTGCTTTCAGAGTGTCAAGTCAGATCATTGAACTGAATGTCGTGGAAGGCCAGAAAGTGAAGAAAGGCGAAGTGCTTGCGGTGGTTGATCCGCGTGAGATACTACTTAGTCTTAATGCGGCTAAAGCCAATTATGAAACCAATCTGTCGAAGCTTCAGCGAACCAAGGCCCTGCTTGATAAGAATGCCGTGTCGGTTCAGGAGGTTGAGGTGGCACAAGCCAGTTTTGAGCAGTCAAAATCAATCTATGCGGCTCAGCAGAACAATTATGCGGACACATATATGAGAGCTCCTTTCTCGGGGTCTATAGCCAAACTTAAAGTTGAAAATTATCAGAGGGTGCAGGCCGGAGAAATTATAGGTCAGCTTATCGATTCCCGCGACCTTCAGGTAAATTTCACCCTGCCTGATCTTTCGCTTTCCCTTATAGAAGGAGGTAATAAATCGTTTACAGTAGAATTTGAAGTATATCGCGGAATTCATTTCAAAGCCGATCTGAAAGGTTATGTGGAAGCATCTCCCGACGGTTCCGGTATTCCTGTATTTCTGAATATCACGGATCCTCGTTTTTCTACCGACAATTATGATATAAAACCCGGATTTTCCTGTACAGTGACCATGACTGTAAAAATCCAGAATCAGAATTCTGAATTTCCGGTTATACCTATAACAGCTCTTTTTGCCTCAAACGAAGCAAATCAGACCTATGTATGGGTTTATAATCCTCAGACGGGAACGGTCTCTCAGCGTCAGGTGATAACAGGCGGTCTTGTGGGAGCCGGAAACGTACTTATAAAATCAGGACTGGCAGAAGATGATATCATTGTAACAGCCGGAGTAACACAGATAATTGACGGAGAACAGGTTAAGATACTTCAGGGGCCTTAATCCCGCCTTACGGAAGATATGTTTATCTCTGTCTCAATAATTATGAATTATGTAATATAAAAGTATCAATATGTTTAATATTGCAAAATATTCGTTGTCTCATACCAAGGTAGTTTATTTCGTACTGGCAATAATGTTGCTGGGCGGAGTGATTGCTTTCGATAAACTGGCAAAAAAAGAGGATGCGCCGTTCGTCATTAAGTCGGCCGTTCTGATGTGCTATTATCCGGGGGCAACGCCGACCGAAGTAGAAATGCTTATTGCCGAACCGATAGAGAAGGAGATACAGACGATGTCTAATATAAAAAAGATAAAGTCGGAATCTTCTTACGGAAGCTGTAAGATTACGGTTGAACTGGAAGATAAAGTTAAGTCGGAAGAAACACCGCAGAAATGGGATGAATTAAGAAGAAAAGTTCTTAATGTTACTCCCAAGCTGCCGCAGGGTGCAAGTTCTATCACCGTAAGTGATGACTTTGGTGACGTATTCGGGATTTACTATGCCCTTTCGGCTGATGAAGGTTTTAACTACAATGACCTCAGATACTGGACAAAATATATCACTACACGTCTGGCTACTGTGCCGGGTGTTGTCAAGGTCGCAACCTTCGGCGAACGTACCGAATGTGTGAATGTGTTTATACCGATACCCAAACTTGCATATATGGGTATTACTCCGCAACAGGTGGCATCTGCTCTTACCGCTCAGAATCAGGTGATAAGCACGGGAGAAAGAAATGCGGGGGAAATGCAGCTTAAGGTTCTTGCTTCGGGAACTTACAGTGATATAGAAGATATAAAGAATCAGACTCTTACTTCATCTTCGAATCAACAGATAAGACTTGGCGATGTTGCGATAGTGGAAAAGGGTTATGTGAATCCTCCGGCTACTATAATGCGCGTTAACGGAAAGAAGGCAATCGCCATAGGAGTATCTTCGGATACAAAGAAAGACGTAGTGACAATCGGTGATGCAGTAGCCGCTGAGCTAAAGGAGATTACACCTCTTATTCCGATAGGGCTTAACCTTGAACCGCTTTATCTGGAAAACGATATTGCCCGTGATGCCAATAACGGATTTATCCTTAACCTGATAGAATCAGTCGCCATTGTGATCTTCATAATAATGCTTGTTATGGGACTTCGCGCCGGTATTCTTATCGGTACATCCCTGATCTTCGCAATCGGCGGAACTATGCTGTTAATGATGTTTATTGATACGGGACTTAACCGTACTTCATTAGCAGGATTTATTATTGCAATGGGTATGCTTGTGGATAATGCCATTGTGGTGACTGATAATGCGCAGAATTCCATTAAAAAAGGAATGGAAAAGACAAAAGCGCTTATTGACGGAGCAACGATTCCGCAATGGGGATTGCTGGGTGCTACGTTTATAGCGATATGTTCGTTTCTTCCTATGTATCTTGCGCCATCTGCAGTTGCCGAAATTGTAAAACCTCTGTTTATAGTACTTTCTGTTTCGCTGGCATTAAGCTGGATACTGGCTTTGGCTCAGACAACGACATTCGGTACATGGATTCTGAAGTCCAATAATTCGGATAAGATAGTTGATCCTTATGATAAGAAGTTCTACAGAAGTTTTGAGAAAGTTCTGAGAATGCTCATAAAAAGAAGATGGTTTACTTTGTGCGGAGCTATACTTGCTCTTGTTCTTGCGCTTGTCATCATGGGACTGATGCCTCAGAATTTCTTCCCGAATATGGATAAGAACTATTTCCGTGCCGATCTTTTCTGGCCTGACGGATACAGCATCTTTGAAGTGGAGAAAGAGATTACTCAGATAGAAAAGAAACTTATGGAACAGCCTGAAGTAAAAAGAGTGTCTGTTTCAATGGGTTCTTCACCTCTAAGATATTATCTTGCCAGTACTTCACTTGGGCCTAAGCCTAATGTGGGTAATATCCTTATAGAACTGGATAAGAGCAAACATACGATAGAGAAAGAAAGCTGGTTTAATTCATATATGAAAGAGAATTATCCCAACATTATGACTCGTTCTTCTCTTTTCAAACTTTCTCCGGCCACAGAAGCTACCATCGAAGTAGGTTTCAAAGGTCAGAATGTTGATACTCTTATGATGTTGGCTCTTAAGGTTCAGGATCTTATGCATGAACAGGGTAATCTTACTCATATAAGAAACAGCTGGGGAAATAAGATTCCGGTCGCAGTACCGGTATACTCTCAGGTAAAAGGACAACGCACCGGAGTTACACGTCAGAATATGGCTTCATCTATCGAAGTTACGACATCAGGATATGCCCTGTCGCAATACAGAGAAGGTGATCTTATAATGAATATTCTTCTTAAGGATGATAATATAGATGAGTTTGACCTTAATAATTTTAAGACTTTGCCTGTCTTTAATAATAAGGGAATGACAATACCTATGGAGCAAATCATAGATTCGATGGCTTTCGGTTATGATTTCAGTGTAATAAAAAGAGAAAACAGAGAAAAACTTCTTATGGCCCAGGCCGACCCTGTGAGAGGCGCCAATGCTATTGCCGCATTTAATGATCTGTGGGCAACAGTACAGGCAAATATAGTGCCGCCGGAGGGTTATGAAATGAAATATTACGGTGAACAGGAAAGCCAGGTGGAATCAAATGCAGCCCTTGCCGCAAATATGCCGCTTACCGCCTTTCTGATGTTCTTTACTTTATTATTGCTTTTCAATAATTTCAAAGAACCGATTGCCATACTTCTTATGATACCGCTGATATTCATAGGTATCGTACTCGGACTGGTCTGCTTCGGTAAACTCTTTGACTTCTTTGCTCTTCTTGGTCTTCTTGGTCTTATAGGTATGAATATTAAAAATGCTATCGTTCTTGTAGATCAGATAAATATTGAAAAGGAAGCGGGACTTCCGCCTCTTGACGCTGTGGTGACTGCTACAAAATCAAGAATCGTACCGGTTGTAATGGCATCGGGAACAACAATCCTGGGTATGCTGCCTCTTCTTTTCGACTCACTTTTCGGAGGTCTGGCCGCCGTTATCATGGGAGGTCTGTTTGTAGCAAGTATGCTTACGATACTTATATTGCCTGTAACCTACTGTACATTATATAGAGTAAAGGAACCTAAAGATAAAAATGATCCTGACGCAGATGCTGAACCTGTAATCCCTGAAGCTTAACATCTGTTGCGACTCAGTAAATATTTTCCAATATTGTACAATTGTATAGTAAATTGAAAATATTGATCTAAATGGAATTTTTTACTCTCAGAACTTTGTTTTAAGTATGTAGTTTAAGAAATTAAAGGTTGCATTGTTGATAACTGAGTTGATGTTAATAAATCAGAGTAGATGATTAATGGTTTGTAAAACAATAGTTTACTTGGTGGTGGATATTCAAAACTATTTATTTAGATTCTTTTCCCGATGATAGTTATCAACACTTGTTGTTAAGTTATTAACAATACTTATCAACAAAAAAATGAGTTATCAACAATCCCGGATTATGTTGATAACTCATTGTTTTTTCTGTAATCTTAAAATTATTCCTTGATAGGTTCTGTTATCATTTCCCCTGCGAGAGGAGTGCACATCAGTTCTTTTACCTTTTCAACAGGATGATCATGGCCGAGTATAAGCATCACTTTTGTAAGTGCAGCTTCCACTGTCATATCGAAACCACTTACAACACCGGCTAACATAAGCTGATTTCCTGTTTCGTAAAGTCCCATATGAACGGATCCGCTCAGACACTGAGAAATATTTATAATGACAATACCTCTGTCGACAGCACTTTTAAGAGCATTGGTGAACCATTGTTTTGTCATAGCATTTCCCGCTCCGAAAGTTTCGAGTATCACAGCTTTTAATCCCGGAATATTAAGTATGGCATTTACCATCTGAGGTGTCATGCCGGGAAATATCTTAAATACGACCACGTTTGAATCCATCAGATAGTGTGTACAAAGATCTTTGCTTTTATCAGGTTGATGGATAATATGTCTGTCATACTTTATATGTATGCCGACCTGAGCAAGAGGGGGATAGTTGGGAGACGCAAATGCATTGAAGTTTTCGGCATTCACTTTCTTTGTTCTGTTGCCTCGCATAAGAAGGCTTTCAAAAAGAATAGAGACTTCCGGAACGACAGGATCGCCGTTTTCATCTTTAGCCGCAGCAATTTCTATAGCGGTGATAAGATTTTCCTTTCCGTCGGTCCTTAATACTCCGACAGGAAGCTGAGATCCGGTGAATATAACCGGTTTTGCAAGGTTTTCAAGCATAAAGCTGAGTGCAGAGGCTGTATATGCCATTGTATCTGTACCGTGCAGAATGACGAAACCGTCAAAATAATCGTAGTTTTCTTCAACAATCCTTACAACTTCATTCCATAAAGCCGGATTCATATCTGAAGAGTCAATAGGGGGATCAAACTGGATAGTAGATATAGTATGACCCAGTTTCTTTAGTTCAGGAACATTCTCGATAAGATGGTCAAAGTTAAATGATTCAAGTGCCCCGGTTTCAGGATTTTCAATCATTCCTATGGTTCCGCCTGTGTAAATTAATAAAACCGATGCTTTTTCATTCATAATCAATCTCTAAATATTATAATGCAACAACCTTAAAACAAAAATCTTTCATATTCGATTCAAAATTAGTTAATAAAATTGTTAACAACTTAATCTTAAAGGCAAAATTCAGAGCATTCTGATTCATCTCTTTTATTATTGTGTATAATGAGCTTATAATGAAGTCTAAATTTAACATAGTTATAATTTTTATTGTCAATATAAAGAGATATTTCAGACGTCAAACAATATGAATTATTATATAAAAATCGTAAGAAGACATTTTGCTATTAACATATTAAATAACAAAGATGTATAAATGTTAAAAAGTGGTATTATTCACTTTGGATAAATAAATAAATTCTAATTATCGGACATAAACTATGATTAAGATATATATTTGCACAATAAAACCGGAAACAATGTTGCCAACAATTTTTATAACGCTTTGTATTATAGCCATTAGTGTAGTATTATTAGGAATAAAAATCCTGGTAAAAAAAGATGGCCGATTTCCCCAGACTCACATTTCTGGAAATAATGCTTTAAGAAAAAAAGGTATTGTATGTGCTAAATCTATGGATCGTCAGGATCAGAAAAGAAAAACTCTTTTTGAAATGATGGAATCCTGATAGTTTGAAACTCATCTAAATTAATAAAGTAAAAATATAATCAAGATAGTATATATATGAAACTTAACTACTTTTTCAAAGGAGTTTTATCTTCTTTAATTGTCCTTACATTTGCTCAGTGTGCTCAGAAAGAAAGTGCGAAACCAGCCGCAGGAAATACTACGGTATCAGTATCTGAAGAGAATATTTCTAACGGAAGACTGAATATCGCGTATATCAATGTAGATTCTCTTCTTATGGGATACAACTATGCGATCGATCTTAACGAAGCTCTTCTTCGCAAACAGGAAAATGCTCGCGCTACAATTAATGAAAAAGGTAAGGCTTTAGAAAAAGAAGTTGACGGTTTTCAGCGTAAACTTAAAAGCAACGCTTTTCTTTCAGAAGAAAGAGCTCAGCAGGAAGCTATGAGAATTCAGAAACTTGAGCAGAATCTTAACGAACTTAGCAACCGCCTTAACAACGAGCTTATGGCAGAGCAGCAGCAGATGAATATGCTTCTTAATGATTCTGTGACAAACTATCTTAAAGCATTCAATAAAGTAAAGAATTATGATATGATCTTTACTAATACTCTTAATGATAACATCATTATCGCAAAACCTCAGTATGATATCACACATGAGGTGCTTGAGCAGCTTAATCTAAGATATAAATCTAAATAATCGTTTTTTAATACGGTGATTTAGTATAAAATATGAAAAAGAGACTAACTATAAACACGGTTAGTCTCTTTTTTGTTTTAATCGAAACAGCAGTGACATTACCCGGAAAAGTGATCCGGACATATAAACCTATTTTAAAATATGAGTATAATAGAATCATTCGTTAATATGCTGAATGATTTCCTTTGGGGGTATATAATGATAATACTTCTTATAGGAACGGCAATATATTTCTCAATAAGAACCCGTTTTCTTCAATTCCGTAAAATCGGAGAGATGTGTCGCCTTCTTGGAGAGGGTGCTTCAAAGGGAGGAGGAAAGAAAGAGGTTTCATCATTTCAGGCATTTTGTATTTCTCTGGCTTCAAGAGTAGGAACAGGCAATCTTGCCGGGGTTGCTACGGCAATAGCTGTAGGAGGCCCGGGAGCAGTATTCTGGATGTGGATAATAGCTCTTATCGGTGCTTCTTCGGCATTCATAGAGTCTACTCTTGCTCAGATATTCAAAAAAAAGGGAAAGAAATCATTTATCGGAGGTCCTGCATATTATATTCATGACGGTCTGGGAAAAAAATGGATGGCAGTGCTTTTCGCTGTATCCATAACACTTACTTTCGGCCTTGTATTCAACTCTGTTCAGTCGAATACTATTGCTCTTGCTTTTAATGATTCCTTCGGCATACCTAACTACTGGATAGGTATTATAATCACAGCCCTTACACTGATAATAATATTCGGAGGAGTCCATAGAATAGCAGTATTCTCAGGTATCGTAGTTCCATTTATGGCTGTTACCTATATAATACTAGCCTTAGGGATAGTCATTTTCAACATAACAAAACTTCCAGCCGTCATCTCACTTATCATAGAGAACGCCTTCGGAATCAATCAGGCAATAGGAGGAGCGGTGGGTGTGGCTCTTATGCAGGGTATCAAACGCGGACTTTTTTCTAATGAAGCCGGTCTCGGTTCTGCTCCTAATGCAGCGGCTACAGCCAATGTTTCGCATCCCGTAAAACAGGGATATATACAGGCTCTCGGTGTTTTTACCGATACGTTGATAATATGCAGTTGTACAGCCTTTATAATTCTGTTTTCCGATCTTCATGTTGATTCAGGCCTTAATGGCATTCAGCTTACCCAGGCAGCCCTTTCATCAGAAATAGGAAGTTACGGAGGGCTTTTCATTACGATAGCTATTCTGTTTTTCGCTTTCACTTCAATACTCGGTAATTATTATTACGGAGAGGCCAATATCCTTTTCTTTACAAAGAATCCTGTGGTGATGCTTGTCTACCGTCTTGCTTCGGCAGCTATGGTCTTCTGGGGTTCCATTCTCAGTCTAGGATTCGTATGGAATCTTGCCGATCTTTTTATGGCGATAATGGGTATAATAAATCTTATCGCGATACTTATGTTAGGTAAGATAGCAATTAAGGCTCTGAAGGATTATAGCCGACAGAGAAAAGAAGGAATAAAAAGCCCGGTTTTCCATGCTTCATCCATCCCTGAAATTGAAGATAAGATAGAATGCTGGAAAGATAATGACATGCCTAAAATCAATACTAAAGATCTGTAGAACTGATTTTCGGGACTATAAATAAAGACAATATATAGCTATTGTCAGGTTCCTTTTTCCATAGATTTCATCATCCTCAAATCCATTATATCTGACAATATATCAC
>CAMTON010000083.1 GCA_947074105.1 uncultured Bacteroidales bacterium | reverse complement strand
TATAGTTCTCCTAAACATCTATACTTGATAAACAGAGAAATAAGAAAAAAAGGAGTAAAAAATATATTGTGGGGATGTTCAATAAACGAAGAATCGATAGATGATGAAATGTTGGATGATCTTTTAGGTTTTGACCATATTTTAGTAAGAGAATCTCTTACATATAATATACTTAAACAAAAAGGAGTAAAAAAAATATCTCTTTGCCCTGATCCTGCATTTCTTTTAAATAAAAATGAAAATATTGATCTTCCCTCTTCTTTTATAAAATATAATACTGTTGGAATAAATATTAGTCCGTTGATTCAATCTTTTGAAAAAGAGAAAGATATAACCTTAAAATCATATCAGCAACTGATTGAGTATATACTTGATAATACAGATATGAATATAGCGCTGATTCCACATGTTATATGGAAAAACAATGATGATAAAAGACCTTTGACTGAATTGTCAGAAATTTTCAGAGCCAACGAAAGAGTTTTTATGATTCCTGATTATCCAGCAGAGGACATAAAAGGAGTTATTTCAATGTGTCGGTTTCTTGTAACGGCAAGAACTCATGCGTCTATAGCTGCATACTCGGAATGTATACCAACTTTAGTAATCGGCTACTCCGTAAAAGCAAAAGGAATTGCAAAAGATATTTTTGGTGGATGGGAAAACTATGTAATTCCGGTCCAGGATCTTAATTATCCAAAAAAGATTATAGATGCATTCAAATATATTGTATCAGAGGAGAAAAATATAAAAAATCATCTGCAACAAATGATGCCCGGATATAAAGAATCGGTATTAAAAGCAGCAGAAACTATAAAAAATATATGCAATATTTAATTTACATATTTGCGTTTATCGGAATAGTAATGAGTATAGTTATAATTTATGATATGCTTATTATTGTTTATCAGTGGCAGTCACGCATTCACATCGGTCGATGGGAAGATGAAGATGAATGGATAAGCGCAATCTCTTTACGAAGCGAAAAATGGTTGATAAATCCTCCAAAAATAAAAGTTAAGGATAATACGCGATTATTATTATTTGATATTGTTAATGGTAATTATTCTCACTCAGTTGTACAAAGCTGGCAGGAAGCCGGATTAATATTAGGTCTTGAAAAGTTACCAACAGAAATAGATTTGTTAAACGGAGATCAGATTGATATAGCGCTTAGAGCTTATGCATTGATGAAGATATCAGAACTAACAGAGAAAAATGAAAAAGATATACATAAGATATATGATTTTATACTGGAAAAAAGAGGTATACAGCAGACAGTACCATATAGAAGCTTCTTACCGGACATAAGATTTGTAGATACTATCGGTTTGATTTGTCCTTTTCTTATGTTATACGGAATAAAATTCAATAATCCTGAATCTATTAAACTTTCATTACAACAAATCGAAGAGTACGATAAAGCTTTATTGCCCGGATCATTCTTTCCTCCGCATGCTTTTAATAAAAAAAATAATAAAGCAATGGGAATTTATGACTGGGGACGTGGACTTGGATGGTATGTTTTAGGTTTGACAGAGTGTTATGATTTACTTAAAGATAATAATATATCGGAAGCGGAGATGTTGTCGGATAAAATAGTAAGATTAGGTAAGTCTCTTATAAATTATTGTAATGATGGAGGGACACTTTCTGATATGTTTTTCATGTCAAATAATCAACCTGAAAGTTCTGCAACTCTTTTCGGAGGAATATTATTTTATAATGTATATAAACAAACAGGGGAAAAAGAATGGCTTGAAGCAGCCAAAAGATGTAAGTACGGATTAATGAAATCGACACAACGTAACGGGGCAATTGATAATTGTCAGGGAGATACACCGGGAATAGGAAGATATTCGACAAGCCGTGGATATATGCCTTTTGTTCAGGGGTTAACACTGCGTTTTGCAAATCAATTAAGAAATGAAAAATGAGAACAGTCAACAGTGTTAAAAATATAGCATCAACACTCAGCCTTACATTGATAATGTCTGTGCTTGGATTTATGACCCGAAAGTATTTTGTAGATACTGTCGGTGTAGAATATCTGGGTCTTAACGGACTTTTGTCAAATATACTCGGTATGGTGACACTGATTGAGGGTGGTTTCGGAGCAAGTATTATGTATAACTTATACAAGCCTCTTGCTGTAAGGGATAAGCCTGCGATTATAGCTTTATTTCAATTATACAGGAAAATATACTCTTATGTCACAGTAGGAATATTTCTTATATCCTTATGTATCTATCCGTTTTTGGGAAATTTTATAAAGGATGACAGCAACCTTTCGTATGTATCGATAGTATTTTTCATTTTTGTTTTTAATTCACTTGTACAGTATTTTTCTGCATCGCGATGGTCTATTATCAATGCGGATCAGAAAGAATATAAACTGACTCTGATGAATTATGTATATCAGATAGGTCTGAATTTTACTAAGATACTGATTCTTGTATATACTGAGAATTATATTCTTTATCTGGTAGTAGAATCAGTTTTCGGATTGACTCTGGCACTTGGGATAATACGTAAGGTAAATAAGTTGTATCCCTATATATGCACAAAGAAAAAGTATGCAGTATCACCTGAAATAAAGAAAAACATAACGACTAATGTTAAGGCTATATTCCTGCATAGTCTTGGAGGATATTTTTATCATAGTACCGATAATATAATAATATCATCATTTGTAAGCATATCAATGGTTGGTCTGTATTCCAATTATTCTTTGATAACGGGAATGATCAATACATTTATAAATCAGATAATGAATGGCTTTTCATCGAGTATCGCGAATATGATCGCGATATCGGATAAGGAAAAAAGTTACGGAGTTTTTAAGTCTGTATTTCTTATTAATTTCATATTGGTATCATGGGCGGTAATAATGCTTGGATTTACCCTTAATCCTTTTATCACATGGTGGCTTGGTTCGGAATATATTCTTCCATGGTATGTGATTGCTGTAGTGCTTCTTAATTTTTATATCCATGGTATGCGTCAGTCTGCAAGTATATTTAAAGTTAAATCCGGAATTTTCACACAAGACCGTTATTCTCCCCTTCTCCAAGGTGTAATAAACCTTATTTTTTCATTGATTTTAGTCAAACCGTTTGGTATAGCCGGTGTATTTCTCGGAAGTACCATAAGTGTGCTGGCAATCGGTTTCTGGCAGTTTCCCCGCCTTGTCTATAAATATACTTTCGGTTTGCCGCTATGGAGATATTTCAGACAATATTTAATATTCACGATGACAGCCGCTCTGAATCTTGCTATATGTTATATGATTCTTGATTACATAGCACTTGGAACAAATATTCCTGCTATTCTGATAAGATGGCTTATAATAACGGGAGTCACAATACCGATATATTATCTCGTGTTCCGCAAAAATGAGGAGTTCGTATTATTGATTCAATATGTAACACTTATAAAAGGAAAGGTAATAACGGGAACAGATATTCTTGTTGCAAAGCTGAAAGAAAGCGGTATGCTGATATATAATTACAAAAGAATTAAGAAATGAAGAAAAACATATTCATATCAATACAATATCTGGAAATAGGCGGAGCGGAGAGAAGTCTTATAGGCTTTCTGAACGCGATAGATTATACAAAATATAATGTTGATCTGTTTGTTTATAAGCATACGGGAGAATTTTTTTCATTATTACCGCAAAACGTAAATCTTCTGGCCGAGTCTAAACGTTATAAGGCTGTATTGAGCCATATAAAAGATAATATAAAGTCAGGTTATCCTGATATAGCTCTGGCAAAAGCAATAGGCAGGATTCGCTGGAAGTTGTTCAATAAGAAAAATGATATGGAAGGAAAAGACGACTGTTCCATATTCGATTATATGTTTTCATCATGTCTTCCTTTATTACCTGCTATAAATGCGGAAAAGGAATATGATCTGGCTATCAGTTATCTGATACCACACAGAGTTGTTCTTAAGAAAGTCAGGGCAAAAAAGAAAATAGCATGGATTCATACAGATTATTCATCTATCGGAATCAATGTGAGGGAGGAGCTTCCCGTATGGAGTGCTTATGACAATATAATAACTATCAGTGAAAGTGTAAGTGACGGTTTCTGTAAATGCTTTCCGTCGTTGAAAAAACATCTTTTCCCAATAGAAAATATTCTGTCATCGGTAACGATAAGGCAACAGGCTTCACTATTCAGACCGAAGGAGATTGATATGAACCCTGATGTTACAAGATTATGTACGATCGCGAGATTCTCATATCCTAAGGGAATAGACAGAGCTGTAAAAATAGCATATTATCTGAAAGAGATGAAAGTGAGATTCAGATGGTATATAGTCGGTTACGGAGGTGAGGAAAGTATGATAAAGAGTCTTATCGCCGAGTACGGAATGGAAAAAGAGTTCATATTGCTTGGAAAACATGATAATCCATACCCTTTTCTTAAAGCATGCGACATATATGTTCAGCCGTCAAGGTATGAAGGAAAGGCCGTAACGGTACGCGAGGCTCTCATATTGGGTAAACCTGTTGTCCTTACAAATTTTCCTACTGCAAAATCTCACTTCGAAGAGAATAAAGACGGAATAATAGTGACGAATGAGGAAAAACAGGGAGCAGAAGAGTTAGGATGTTTTATAAATGACATTGAAAAGAGAGACAGGATAAGAACTCATATAGAGATGACGGAATACTCAAATGAGTTTGAAATCGAAAAATTAAAACAGTTGATTTGATATATGGTCGGAAAAATAAATCTTTTATTTCTTATTGTCTGGAATATGATCGCAGGATTATACAGACGCTTTGTTTACGGAAAGGCTTATAAGGCTTCGCGAATTCAGAGAATAAGTCCGTTTGCCTCAGTGATAATAAGGGAAAACGGAAAGATAAATTTTGACCATAACATAGCAGTGTCTTCGGGCTGTGTGATTGAATCTATCGGAACCGGTAATATCAGCATCGGAAAAAGAACATATTTCAACAGAGGATGCATGATAAGTTCTCACGAATCGGTGAGTATTGGGGAAGATTGTCTTTTCGGTCCTGATGTAAAGATCTATGATAACGATCACTGCTATGGCAGGGAGGAAGGTGTGAGCCATGATCTGAAGAAATCTTCAGTGTCAATAGGTGACAGATGCTGGATCGCTTCAAATGTGGTTATACTCCGGGGAACCGAGATAGGAGACAGATGTGTTATCGGTGCAGGCTGTGTCGTAAAAGGAAAAATACCGGCCGGCTCGGTAGTGAAACTGAAACAGAGTATAGAAATAATTTAACCGGTGATAATATGCGGATCTTATATATAACAAATGGTATTTGCGGTGTCGGAGGCCTTGAAAGGGTACTTTCGGTAAAAGCTTCGTGGCTTGCAGAACAGCCGGAGACGGAAGTTGCCGTATGTTCTATAAATGAAAAGGATAAAACACCGTTTTATTCTTTCTCCGGAAAAATCATACGTTATAATATAGAGCCGGGGAATAATCCGATGTCTTACATGATTTCTTATGTAAGAGAGATAAAAAAAGTTCTTAAAGAATTCCGTCCGGATATAGTTTCAGTTTGTGATGACGGCCTGAAAGGTATTCTTTTCTCAAGATTGTGGAATCATAAGAATTTCGGACTTATATATGAAAGGCATGTATCCCGTATGATAAACGGAAGAGATTCACTGGTTAAAAGGAATGTAATAAGATGGGGAACATCCGGTTTCGACCGCGTAGTGCTTCTGACGGAGGGAAACAGATCGGAATGGGATTTCCTTAAGAATATAACGATAATTTCAAATCCCCTCTCTTTTCCTGTAAAAGAAAGATCGGATCTGAAGAACAAAAAAGTAATAGCCGCAGGAAAGATTACATATCAGAAAGGCTTTGATCTTCTTGCACAAGCATGGATTAAAGTAAGACAGAATTATCCGGACTGGGAGATGCATATATATGGAGGAGAAAGCGAAGCGTCGGGACTTGTCGATGATATAGTAAAGAAAAATAATCTGCAGGAAAATTTCTTTGTTCATAAACCTGAACCTGATATACGAAAGAAATATCTCGAGTCATCTATTTATGTGATGAGTTCAAGATATGAAGGATTCGGAATGGTTCTTACCGAAGCGATGAGCTGTGGAGTACCGTGTATTTCCTTTGACTGCCCTTGCGGACCATCCGATATAATAAATCATGAGGAGGACGGTTTTCTCGTACCTGTGGGAGATACGGAAGTTCTCGCGGTCAGAGTACAGCAGCTGATAAAGAGTTACACTTTACGCAATAAGATGGGAGAAGCGGCACAGGAGAACTGCAAGAGATTTGAAATAGAAGAGATCGGAAGACAATGGCTGGATCTGTTTGAAAAGATAAGGGAGGAAAAAGTATGATTTCAGGATTACTTTATCAGCCTATTATCAATAATACATTACTTGTGATCTGTCTGATATATTTTCTTGTATTCTATAGTTATCAGTTTAAGAATTCATTGATAAAAGACGGAGATAAGATGATATCATTGGTTTTATGCATATCATATACTCTGTTTATAGGGTTGAGACCTCTTCATCCTATATTTGGTGACAGCTCAAATTATGCTGTAGGATATTATCATTTTCAGAACGGAGGAGAGGTAAGCAGTGACGGAGACTGGTTTTTTTATACAATTATGAAATTCTGCGCGGGATTTATGAGTTTAAATGAATATTTCCTGTTAATGGCGGCATTTTATCTCGGGTTTACGTGGATAGCATGTGTCAGACTGTTTCCCAGATATACGACGGTAGCTTTTCTTGCTAATATAACGGCATTTTCTTTCTGGGCATATTGTTATAACGGCATGAGAAACGGTTTTGCCGCTTCTGTTCTGATACTTGCATTTTCGTTTATGAACAGAAGGTTAATTTGTATCGGATTATGCGTTCTTGCGGTAATGATACATAAGTCAATAATGCTTCCGGCAATGGCTTTTGCATTAAGTTATTTCTTCGGATATACGAAATGGTATTTCCGCGGATGGATTGCAGCAATAGTTCTTTCTTCCGTTCTTGGAGGAGCAATGGAAACAATACTGGCAGGATCGGGTCTGGTAGAAGATGAAAGGTTCAGCAGCTATCTGACATCTACTGAATATTCGAGCAATTTCTCTAAAACAGGTTTCAGGTGGGATTTTCTGTTATACAGTTCTGTTCCTGTGATTATCGGATATTATGTAATAATAAAAAAAGGTCTGAGAGACAGGAAATATGAGATATTGTTAAATACTTATATTATTGCGAATGCGTTCTGGATACTTATAATAAGGGCATCGTTTTCAAACAGATTCGCATATCTGTCATGGTTCCTGTATCCGATAGTTCTGATATATCCTTTTATATCTTTCCCTTTATGGAAGGAACAGCATAAAAAGGTTGCATATACACTTTGGCTGCATTTTTCATTCACATATTTTATGTGGACATTTTATTGATAGTATGGAAATTTCAAACAAGATAAATCTTATGAAAAAAACACTGACAGTATTTACTCCGGCATATAACAGAGCTCATACGATCGAGCGTACTTATCAGAGTCTTTGCAGACAGACGCTGCAGGACTTTTGCTGGCTGATTGTAGATGACGGCTCTAAAGATAATACCGGAGAACTTGTAGAAAAATGGAAAAAGGAAAATAAAATCCCTATTACCTATATATATCAACAGAATCAGGGTATGCATGGTGCTCATAATACCGCATATAAGCATATTGATACGGAGCTGAACACCTGTATAGACTCTGATGATTTTATGCCTGATAATGCCGTCGAGCTGATCGTAAAGACCTGGAGAAAAAAAGGAAGTGACATATATGCCGGGATGATCGCTCTTGATCAGATAGAAGACGGAACGATTATAGGTAAGGATTTTGAAAGAGATCTTAAAGAAACGACATTGGGTGATTATTACCGAAAAGGAGGAAGCGGAGATAAAAAGTTGATATACAGAACTGAGATAATACGTAAATATCCTGAGTATCCTGTTTTTAAAGGTGAGAAGTATGTAAGTCTTGCCTATAAATACAGTCATGTTGATCAGGATTACAATCTTCTTGTGCTTAACGAACCGGTATGTACTGTTGAATATCAGACAGACGGATCAAGTATGAATATGTATCGTCAGTACTGGAATAATCCTAACGGTTTTGCTTTTATCAGAAAACATGATATGATGTTAAGCAAATCTTTCAGAGAAAGGATGAGAAACTGCATCCATTATGTATCAAGCAGTCTGAGGATAAGGAATTACTCATTCCTGAAAGAGACACCTCTTAAACTGCATACTTTTTTAGCTGTTCCTTTCGGGACATTCTTATATCTCTATACACGGCATAAGGTGAAAAGTGGACAGAAGATGAAGATCTGACGTGTAGCAGATAAAAAGGCGGAAAACCTAACTATACCATATATACCTAACTATGAAAAGAGAATTGTCAGTTTGTATTCTCCTTGCCGGCATAACATATTCCGCGGCCGGACAGAGTGAGAGACTGAGTTTTAATGTGAATGCCGGTGCAAGAGAATTTGAGGGAGAGGGTGATGCTTATTATAAGGGCCCGGGTAGAAGATTTACTCCCTGGTATCAGATGGGAATCTATTATAAGCTAAATCCGGCTTACGGAATACGCATGAATCTTGGCGGTTATGCCATGAAGGGTTATGCCCTGGATGAGTGCGGTCATCTTTTTTATGATAAGGATGGCAAATATCTTGTTACTGATTTTCCTTTACCAGAGTCCTGTCGCGTAGAGGGTGGATGGTTTGAAGAGAAAATCAGATACGTGGATCTTTCAGTAATGATGTTTACGGATATAAGGAAGATTTTCGGATACGGAATGAAACCTGATAGCTGGGATATAAGATTTGCTGCCGGATTGTCGTACGCACATGTATTTCATTATATGGGAATTCCCAAAGGAGATTTTCTTAATCCCTGCGGGTCTCTTATTTTAAGGATTCCACTTTGGAATGAAATATATCTGGAACTTGAGGGTAACGCCACGCTTACACCTAACGGTTTCACCGGAGAGATAGGGGAAAGCCGTTATACAGGTTACTGGGGATTGGGAGCAGGAATTTCGATTCCGCTTCTGAGAACGAAACAGAAGAACTGAAATTATATTATTTATGAAAAATACTTTACCTGTCAGGATACTTAATCTTTTTACCATAATGAACCGCGGAGGCGCGGAAAGTATGGTGATGAACTATTACAGGAAAATCGACCGAAGCAAGATACAGTTTGATTTTCTTGTTCATAGGGAGGAGCGCGGGGCTTTTGATGATGAGATCGAAAGTATGGGAGGTAAGATTTTTCGTATCTGTCCTCTTAATCCTTTGAAGTTCGGAGAGTATAAGGCACAGATAGCAAGATTCTTTGATATGTATCCCGACTATAAGATCATTCATTCCCACATGTCGGAATCAGGATATTTTGCATTCAGGGAAGCTGTAAGGCGAGATATCCCTGTAAGGATATGTCATGCTCATAATACTCCGAATTATAGAGGATGGATGATTAATGACAGAATAAAAGGTATATGCCGCTATTATTTCAAAAACCGGATAAGATCACTGACAACTGATATGTTTACATGTAGTGATGATGCCGGAAAGTGGCTTTTCGGAAACTATAATGCATCAAGACTTATAATGATGAATAATGCCGTTGATGCCGGTTCCCTTAAATATTCGGAAGCGTTGTCACACTCTGTAAAAAAAGAACTTGGTATTGAGGATAAATATGTAATAGGGCATACAGGTAGATTCAATATTCAGAAGAATCACAGATTTCTGATAGATATATTCGGCAAATATTCCGAAATCAATAAGAATGCCGTTCTTCTTCTTGCAGGTGACGGAGAGCTTAACAGCGAAATAAAAAAAGCGGTAGCCGATTACGGGATTGAAGATAAGGTGATATTTCTTGGAGTACGAAGTGATATGGAACGTATCTATCAGGCATTTGATATATTTCTTTTTCCCTCTCTTTTTGAAGGGTTAAGTGTCGCTCTTATTGAGGCTCAGGCTGCAGGAATACCGTGTATTGTTTCGCAAAACATATCTCCGCAGACAATCATTACCGATATTGTCGATAAGCTTCCGATTGATAAAGGAATATCATGCTGGATAGAAAAGCTGAAAGAGAAAGAAACTGCCGGAAGATATGATAATTATGAGTCTGTTGTTGAGGCAAGGTTTGATATTGAGTCTAATGTAAAATGGCTGACAGATTATTATCTTGAAGCATACAAGAAAGTATTATGATGAAACTTATTTCAATAATAATTCCGGTATATAATGCGGCGGAATATCTTAACCGGTGTCTTGATTCGATAATCGGACAGACTTATAAGAATATTGAAATCATAGCCGTTAATGACGGGTCGACAGATGTTTCTCCGGAAATTCTGAATGATTATGGCAGGAAGGACAAAAGAATAAGAATCATCAATAAAGAAAACAGCGGAGTTTCAGACTGCAGAAATAAAGGAATTGAAGCCGCGAAAGGTGATTGTATAATGTTTGTCGACAGTGATGACTGGCTTGATTATGATTGCTGCGAGAAACTTATTGACGTTAAAGACAGGAATAAGGCTCAGGTAGTCTTTTTTTCATATATAAGAGAGTTTGCCGGGACATCAAAACCTCTTCTTCTTTTTGAGGAGGAAAAAGTGTTTGACAAAAATGAATGTCGTGAACTTCACCGGATGATGATAGGTCCTCTTAATAAGGAATTAAAGAATCCGGGGAAACTGGATTCTTTTTCAACGGTGTGGGGAAAACTTTATGATTCCGGACTTATAAGAGAAGGAAATGTTTCATTTGTAGATCTGAAAGAGATAGGTACGGCAGAAGATACTCTTTTCAATATAGAGATATTCGGCAGAGTGAAAAGAGCTGCATATTGTGATAAGTGTTTTTACCATTACCGAAAAGGTTCCGGGATGACATCGGGATATAAGAAGGATCTTCCGTTGTTACGAAAAAATCTTTTCAGCAGAATAGAGAATATAATAAACGGTAAGGAACCGGAGTATAAAGAGGGTCTTGACAATCGTGTCGCTTTATCGATTACCGGGCTTGGACTTAACATATTATGTAATAATGAGGCATACCGGAATCAGCTTAAGGAATTAAAGGATATTATAAATTCTGAACCGTATTCTTTATCCGCTCAAAGACTCAGGACTTCGGAAATGTCGCTGCATTGGAAATTTTATTTCGGGACAGTTAAGCAAAAACAGTTCTTATGCTGTTATATGATGCTTCTGGCTATCCGAAAAATTATAACTTCTAAGAAATAAAAGAGATTATGATTAATTATTCGATTATTATTCCTCATAAAAATATTCCGGAACTTTTAGAAATATGTCTTGACTCAATACCTGTGAGAAAAGATATGGAAATAATTATTGTAGATGATAACAGTGATGATGAGATTGCTGGAAGATTTGATTTCCCGGGAAAGAACCGTGAAAATTGTAAAGTGATTTTTACGAAAGATGGAAAAGGAGCAGGTTATGCCAGAAACACAGGTATGAAAAATGCCCGGGGAAAATGGCTTCTTTTTGCTGATGCGGATGATTTTTTTAAGCCTGATTTTATGGATATTATTGATGAGTACAGAGATACGGAAGCTGATATTGTTTTTTTTCAGGTGGATGCCGTTGATCTTATATCCGGAAAATATTCTTCAAGAATAGATTATCTGGAGGATATCTATAAAATGAGTGACGGAAAAAGACAGGAATGGAACCTGCGGTACACTTCCTGGATTCCGACAGGAAAGATGATAAGACATTCGTTTGTCGAAGATCATAAGTTCGCTTTCTCAGAGGTGCTTGCCGGAAATGATATGATTTTCTCCTTTAATACGGGACATTATGCTAAAAATATCATTTATGATCCAAAACTGCTGTACACTCTGACTAACCGCGACGGCTCACTGGCATCCAAGAGTTTCAGAAGTATAAATGTTCTGAGAAGCAGGATCGGAGTCTGTCTTGAATTGCTGACTCTTTCGAAAAGATATGATGTTCCTGAAAAGATTGCTCTTGATTTTATAGTAGATAAATGGTTCAAGATGCTTTATTACAGTAAGACTGAATTCATAAAGGAATTCTGGAACATAGTATTTTCTCCGGATCTGAGAATAAGTTCTTTCTTTATGTATAGTCTGAATTTTATTCAGGGTGCCATAAGTTTGAGAATTGCAAATAGTAAGAATAATAATCAAAGGATGAATTGATATGAAAATAGTTTATTGTTTAAATTCATTAGGAGAGGTAGGAGGGATATCGAGAGTCACTGTTACCAAGATTAATGCGCTTGCAGGAATAGACGGGAATAAAATATATGCCGTGATAACCGATGAACGTCACGATAATAATCTTGATCTGCATCCTGATGTGACTTTGATTCATCTTCCCGTGAATTATTATGAATATGACTGGAAATCGCGTTTTCATTCAATATACAGCGGTATTGTGAAGAAAAGGATACACAGGCGCGAACTTCAGAAAGCGATTGATAAGATTAAGCCCGATATTATAGTGAGTGTCGGTCAGGCTGAGAAATATATGGTATTGAATTTAAAAACGGATGCTAAGATTCTTCGTGAACTTCATTTTGAAAAGAATTTCAGATATCAGTATTCAAGCGGTATTCTTGACAGGATTCAGGCCTATATGTCGAATGTATATGATTATTCATGGTCTTTTCCCCGTTACGATAAAGTAGTTGTTCTTACAGAAGAGGATCTTAACAGAAACTGGACTGATTATGATAATGTGATTGCCATACCTAATCCGCTTACAATTACGATAAATGAATTTCCGGCTAATAAAAGGGAAAAGAAGATTATTGCGGTTGGACGCTTACATAAGGTCAAAGGTTTTGATATCCTGATAAAGATTTTTGCCCGGATTCATAAGCATTATCCTGAATGGAAACTTGAAATATGGGGTGAAGGAAATGAAAGGCATCACCTTGAACATCTTATAGAGAAAGTAAAATTAAAAGATCATATTTCGCTTCCGGGAACAACGAATGACGTAAACGGGAAACTGTCTACGGCATCCGTATTTGCTTTTACATCTTCATGTGAGGGGTTCGCTTTGGTTCTGATGGAAGCAATGATAAATGGTGTACCTCCTGTCGCTTTTGAGTGTCCGTGCGGACCGAAAGATCTTATCTGTGACGGAGAAGACGGTGTACTTGTTGAGAATCAGAATGTGGAAATGTATTACAGAAAACTTTCTGCTCTTCTTGCAAATGAAAAGGCTATTGAAGATATGAGGTTAAATGCATATCAGAAAGCTCTTAATTATACTCCGGAGAAGATGGCAGAGAAATGGATGGATGTTTTTGAATCATGTCTAAAATAACTTTCCGGCCTATGAAAAGTATGCTACAGAAACTTAAATGTGCCATTCATAATTGTATTCATATAAATGAGACTACGGAAAGGCTGGTCATTCAGAATGCTCAGATGGAGAGATATAAGCTTTTATCGGTTTTGTCTTCCGGTAAGCCGGGTATTGAATCTGTAACCGGTGATTTCCCTGAGATAATCATTTCTCTTACGACATATAGTCTGAGAATTCATAATGTATATATTGCTCTTGAAAGCCTTCTTAATCAGACTATAAAACCAAACAGGATAATATTATGGCTTGCCGAAGAAGAGTTTAATGAAGCAAATCTTCCTATTTCCGTGCTTCGGTTAAAAGAAAGAGGTGTAGAGATTAGATTCTGTGAAGATTATAAGTCATATAAGAAACTTATCCCGACTCTGAGAGAGTTTCCCGAAGCGATAATAATAACTGTTGATGATGATGTGATATATCCTATGGATCTTGTGGAACGTCTAATAAAGGCATATAAAAAAGATCCAGGCAGCGTTCATTATTGCAGAGGTCACAGGATTATTCTTAATGAAAATAAAAAACCGGTTTCATATAATAACTGGATTAATAATTATAAAGGACTTGATTTATCATCTCTGAATTTTCCGACAGGAATCGGTGGTATCTTATATCCTCCTCATTGTTTTCATCAGGATGTTCTGCGGGAAGATATTTTTATGAAGTTATGTCCTTTGGCAGATGATATATGGTTTAAGACAATGTCTTTGTTAAATGGTTATTATTCACGAAAAGTAGAATCTTATATTCCTTTTGATAAAGAATTTGTCGATGTAGCTTATATGCAACATGACTCCTTAATGGCAAAGAATGTATATAAGGGAAAAAATGATGCTCAACTAAAGAAGGTTTTTGAATACTATAATGTTTATGGGCTATTTAAATAAAATGTTTTAATATATATTTATGATATCGCGTTAAACAGTGTATAAATAAATTGGTTCTAAAATTGGGTGGTTGAAATATTTTTATTTCTATAAGACTTATTTTATATGTTTTTAGTTCTAAAAAAGAAGGTTTCTATTAACTATATTAACCAATTAGGTAAAAATAAACTAATATAATTAAAAAATAACCTAGAAGGCAAAACTTATTTGGTTAGGTATATGTTTATTATAATTAAAAAACATGACTTAA